>JBNMLT010000264.1:0-1004 GCA_050874965.1 Alphaproteobacteria bacterium | reverse complement strand
ACGTTACGAGCAGGAACGTTTACTGTTTGACGAGTGCGTGGGTTAATAGCGGTTGTGGCTGCTCTTTTAGATGTGGCAAATGTGCCAAAACCAACCAAACGAACATCATCGCCATTTTTCAATGCATCGGAAACAGATGAAATAAATGCGTCCAAAGCTTTGGCGGAATCAGTTTTTGTTAAGCCAGAAGCAGAAGCAATGTTATCAATCAATTCACTTTTATTCATTTTTGTATTCCTCTTTAAATTATTAAATCTTTGAGAAATCTTTCTCACTTTTTATCTAATAAAATTAAATCAGGTTTGTCAAATAAAAAATACGCTGAATATCCCCAAAAATCTATATATTGAGCTGATTTTTGTAAAAATGTGGGATAATTTTATTCATATTTGACATTATTAAGGATTTAAGATAGCTTAAAAGGTTGTAAAGGAGCAAATTTTATGAATATAAAAAGATATGGTTTGATTTTTCTTTGTCTTTTGGCCGCTTGCGGAGAATCGGATAAAAGTGAAATTTATAATGAAAATAACACAAATGTTGTTAATGGCGTTGTGTATGATATTAATGAAAAACCAATTAACGGGCTTTATAAAACCTATTATGCCAATGGAAATGTGAAAATGGAAGTTGAAAGCAAAAACGGCAAGCCCGAAGGTAAAGGCGTTTTTTATGATGAAGAAGGCAATATTTTGTTTGAAGGGCGGTTCAAAAATGGTTTAGCCAATGGAAAAATGCTCAATTTTTATCCCGATGGCTCTATTCATAATGAAATGTATTACATCGATGGAATTCAAGAAGGCGTTTATAAAACATTTAATAAAGACGGCGCTTTGGCTATGGAAGTGGTTTTTGAAAAAGGAAAGGCCATAAGCGGTTACGCCCTGATTCAAGAACATAAAATAGAAATGTCTCCAGAAGATTTGAATGAGTTATCCTCTGAAAAGCAACCACAATAACCGCGGTTGTTTTTTGGAAAATAAGTTTTATATATACAAATAGGT
>JBNMLT010000263.1:0-1020 GCA_050874965.1 Alphaproteobacteria bacterium | reverse complement strand
TGTCAAGACAGTGAAAACTATCCGGCTTACAAAAAAGGCGACGCGGTGGAGATTGAAAATTCTCGTCTTAGCCATGTGCATTCTCAGAATGTTTGGAATATTATTGTTCCTTTGTGGGTTGGCTTTGTCGTTGTTTGTATAGGTGGTTTTATTTTGTATCTTGGACGTTTAGCTAATAATAGTTAATTTTCTGTTTGCCAAAAAAGGAGTGTTGAAAAATGCTCTTTTTTTGTTTTAAAAAGGGGTTGACAAGCGGGGATTTTTTAAGTATAAACAAAGCAAATTTAGTGAATTTTTACCAAAAGAGTCGTAAAAAATTCAAGCTCCGAGGAGTCCGTCAGCCAGCGAGGTTTCGCACACTGACGTAAATTTGTTTGTATTAACAATGTGACAAAGGTAAAAACATATAATGTTTGAAAATTTAACCGATAAGCTGAGCCAAGCTTTTTCTAAGATAACCTCCCGCGGAGTGTTGTCAGAAAAAGACATTGATGAAGCTATGCGTGAAATTCGCGTGGCACTGCTTGAGGCCGATGTTTCTTTACCGGTGGTTAAAAGCTTTATTGCCAAAGTAAAAGAGCAAGCCTTGGGTGAAAAGGTCGTGAAATCGGTGCAACCGGGGCAAATGGTTGTGAAAATCGTACACGACGAATTGGTCAAATTGCTTGGTGACGGCGATGAAAGTCTAAACTTTAACGCGCCGGCTCCGGTATGTTTTTTGATGGTCGGTCTGCAAGGTTCCGGTAAAACTACTTCAACCGCTAAAATTGCCGCCAAGCTGAAAAAAAATAAGCGTATTTTATTGGCATCGCTTGATGTGTATCGTCCGGCGGCGCAAGAACAGTTGGCGCAATTGGGCAAACAAATAGACATGGATACCTTGCCGATTGTTGTCGGTGAAAAACCGCTTGAAATTACTAAACGCGCTTTAAATGAAGCTAAAAAAGGCGTGTATGACTTATTGATTTTGGATACGGCCGGTCGTTTGCCAAATTATTAAGTTTTAAAGGATGATGTTTC
>JBNMLT010000262.1:0-1044 GCA_050874965.1 Alphaproteobacteria bacterium | reverse complement strand
GGTGAAAAACAAATCCTATTCAGCTGCCAATATCCTTAAATTTATAGGTATAACATTGAAAACAGCCGAGTTTGCCGCTGTTTTGGCTATTATGGGATTTGCCGTTTTTTTATGGCGTAACCCGCAGACTGTCGCGTCATGGCTTAATATTGCGCCGGTAAAGCCGCAGCCTGAAAATACTTATGTTATCGATAATATCAACCGCAAAATAGAAAGCCTGAACCTAAACATAAGAAATGAAAGTGAAAAAATTGACCTTATCAACCGTCAATTTGGTTATTTTGATAAATCAAAAGCCGATAACAGCCAGATAATCACTCTCAATGACAAAATAGATGCTTTGCAAAGTCAGGCCTCAAAATTGGCAAAAGCTTCTAATTCAGGTGCTTTAATATTAACGTCTGCAATGCTTATAAGAGATAATGTTTCACGTGGAATAACCTGCCAAAGAGAAGCTGAAGCCCTTAAAATACTTGCGGCAAACACTGAAAGCATGAACATAGACGTTGAATTTGTCGCAAGCCATTGCAACCTTAACTTTATGTCAGTCAATTCTATTACAAACAGTTATGGAAAAATTTTTAAGGAAATAAAAACATCTTTAGAACCCAAACCTGAAACCATAGATTGGAAACAACGCTTACTATCTAAAATTGGAGAATATATAAAAATTTCACAGACAAATCAAACTGATACAAAAGAATTCAACCAACTGGCAGTGCTGACCGAAATAAAAAAACTGGTGGACAACGGTGATTTGGCAGCCGCAGCAGCTGAGTTTGACAAACCGGAAAACAGTATTCTTATCCAGCAGCACGAACAACTTGAAAAATGGTATATGCAAACCAAAAACCAGCTTGAATTTTATAAATCACTATCCAATATTATATCAGAATCATTATTGATAATGAAAGTGGAAGACGCTCAACATGACAGACAATAGCTTGAAAAAAAAATGGAATAATATTTTTGCCAAAGCTCCGAAAACACTGGATAAAATGGCAAAAATAAATCGTATTGCCAGTGCTTTTAACACTTGTATCG
>JBNMLT010000261.1:0-1047 GCA_050874965.1 Alphaproteobacteria bacterium | reverse complement strand
TTATCCGATGTATTTGCGAATAAAACGCGTGTTTTTTCCTATTCTGGATAATACTTCATAACTGATTGTTCCGGCATCTCTGGCAATATCATCCAATGTATAGCCGTCAAAAACAAAATATCCCCAATCCCCAACTTGTAAATTATCAACTTCCGTCACATCGCATATAACATTGTCCATTGAAACACGCCCGATTATGCGCGCCTCATGCCAACTACCGCAAACATTGAAAAAAACTTTTCCCACATTAGAAAGTGACCTCGGAATACCATCACCATAACCTATTGAAACAATAGCTATTTTTCGATTTGTCGCCGCCCGATAAGTGGCCGAATACCCAACAAAATCACCTTTAGGCAAGTTGGCTATCTGTAAAACAGGTGCTTTAACTGTAATTATATTTTTCATTTGATTCAGACGGTACGGCGCCGTGTTTATACCATACATGGCCGCCCCCAAACGCACCATGTCACAACAAAAATCCGCCCCTAAAAAAGCTCCGTCGGAAGCGGATAATGTTGCCGGCAAATCCGGAAAATATTTTTGGCGGATATAATTAAAATTATCTAACTGATGCAGATTCATAAAATGGTCTTTTTCATCCCCACACGCCAAATGACTCAGCACCCATGAAAAAATTTTTGCATCATCCTTTGTCAACTTTTCTAAATCTTCCACTCTAAAACCAAGCCTATTCAGCCCCGTTTCAACCTGAATAACCGGTTTTACACCACTAATTGAATGCTCTTTCCAATATTGAAGCATTTCTGGAGACGCTATAACCGGAATAAATTTATATTTTTCAAACAAACTTAAGCTATCCGCGCCAATTCCTTGCAATACATAAATTTCAGCATTTGGAACAATAGCGGCGATTCGCTCTCCCTCAATTGCGTGCGCCACAAAAAAATGACGACAATTGGCATTGTTATATAATGTTTCAGCAACCATTTCCGCTCCCAAACCGTAAGCGTTGTCTTTAATAACAGCTGCCGCCAGCGCCGGACTGGCTATTTTTTGCAATTTTTTATAGTTTTCAACTAAATT
>JBNMLT010000260.1:0-1061 GCA_050874965.1 Alphaproteobacteria bacterium | reverse complement strand
ATTTAATGATTTTCATTCAAAATTCATCATTTTTTATCGATATTTTCATTAAAATTTACTCAAATTTACTTAAAATTCGTCAATTTTTTAACAATTTTATTCAAATTTTATCATTTTTTAATGTTTTTAATCATTAAATTGATGATTTTACGCCTTTAATTGATGATTTTTACTTAAAAATGATGTCTTTACTTACTTTTAGTTCCCTTTTTACTATTTAACCCAATTTCCGTGCAATGCAAATATCCAATATAATAAGCTTCTCTATCATTCAGCCACTTAGTTCGATTGCCCTTTCCATTTCACTTTTCCAATACCGTTCATCTTACCTGATCCGGTCTTGTTATTTTCTCATATAACAATTCACCTTTTGGCATTTCGCTACCAACTCCACCAAGCATCTTCTTGGCGTGTTCAACCCATCTTTTCTTAATGTCAACTGCCTGACCGACATACCTAATGCGGTCGTCGGTTACACTGATCAAGCAGTAAATGCCGCTTACCCCATTATATGGTTCACCAACGCCCTTTGCAATGGCCTTTTGCCAGAACACATCCCACAATGCCTTATTAATGGTAGGGATTAATAACTCACTCAATGAAGCAACACCTTCGTTTTTAATGTGTTGTTTAACTTCTTCTAAATACTCAATGGCACGTAAGGATGCACTATCCACTACCACCTTACCATCAGAATCTGCAGCACGTTTCTTTTCATCAGCAACCATGGCCGCGATATTGGCCGCCGTATCATATTGCGCTTGACAATCAATAAGGGCTTGTTTTAACTCCTCAAGTTGCGCGGCAAAATCCTTCATGGAAGCTTCCATGGCTTCACGTGAGCGTTCTTTTTCATGGATGGCGTCAACAACAGATGCAAGTTCAGAAGTTTTTGCTTTAAGATCGTTTTGACGTTGCACCAACTCTTCATCAGCTTGTTTGGCGCGTTCTTCCAAAGTTTTAATGCGCTGATTATAATCGGCAGATCGAGTTTTAAATGTATCATCATATCTATTACTTTCGACTTTAAAGTGATTTTCTAAGTCCTCTTCACGTCTTAT
>JBNMLT010000259.1:0-1066 GCA_050874965.1 Alphaproteobacteria bacterium | reverse complement strand
TTCAACAACAACGCTATTGCACAAAACAAAAATATAAAAAATATTCCATATCCCAAAAGCAACAGCGGCTGTCAGACACATTTTTTTTGACATCAGTCAATCTCCATAAAAAAATATTCATAGGTTTTTGCCAAAAACACATTCATATAAACGACTACCGGAGAACCTATAAAAATAGCCAGCCAATTTTCTAAATTTAAACCTTCGCCCGCCATATCCAAAACGATAAAAGCCAAATTGAAAATAACCGTAATCAATAAAAACTCCCAATAATTTCCTTTTGTGCGTGAATACGCTGTTGACATTTGACTGCTGCGGCCGATAACCGAACCAATCCACGCCATCATCGGGCGATAAAATATTATCGGAGAAAAAACACTTAGAATCAGAGTTGTAACTGTATTAATTAATTGAGTATCTTCAATATATTTTTGTAAATTTTCAACATAAGTTTCTACCCACGCTCCGGTACACACAAATGGAATGACTAAGGGCAAAACAATTAAAATTGTTATAAAAACTAACAACAGACCTAAAATACGCGTTGAAGGAAGCAAGGTTCCAAAGATTTTCTTAGTCATAACATAAGGTTTGCGTCCGAAATAAAAGCGGAAAAAAGCATACCAAAACATATAATATGGAACCAGCCACAGCAAAAATATAAAATCATGCCAGGCATTGATTATTTTAAAACCGATAATCAAAAAAATCATATTTGCAATAGAAAACAAAGACGTTTCATGCCAATTTTTAAAGCAATAGTCCAGACTATCTGCAAAAATTTTTCTCAGCGGTATTTTTTTGACATCAGCCATAATAATTTCACCTCAATTAATTAACCGTTTGATTCATGGGATTAAAGCGTAAGAGCATTGTTTTCCACATATCATATTTCTGCGGATATTTCTGTGATAAAATATTATAAGGCTGGCAGACAAAAACCGCACGGCGGGCACTGTCGGCAATAGCGCGGAATGAACTGTCACTGCGATAACGCGCCTGATCCAAAATATCAACTCTGTTTACACTGCCGTCTTTATTAAGATAAGCTCGAATTTCAATAATC
>JBNMLT010000258.1:0-1072 GCA_050874965.1 Alphaproteobacteria bacterium | reverse complement strand
TTTTAGGCTGTTTGGACACGCCAACTTCTGGAGAATATGTTCTAGATGGAGAAAACATTGAGCACTTAAGCGGTGATGAATTGGCTGAAATTCGCAATCGTAAAATCGGATTTGTCTTTCAGGGTTTTAATCTGCTCTCCCGCACATCGGCTCTGGAAAATGTTGAATTACCTATGGTTTATGCCGGTGTGGCAGATAAAGAACGCGAAGAACGCGCGGCCAAAGCCTTGGACAGCGTGGGTTTACACGAAAGAATGCACCACCAACCTAACCAACTTTCCGGCGGACAGCAACAACGTGTGGCCATAGCCCGCGCTATTGTCAATGAAGCACCAATTATTTTTGCCGATGAGCCAACCGGAAATCTTGACACCAAAATGAGTGTCGAAATTATGGATTTGTTCACCAAACTTAATGAAAATTTACACCGTACCATTATTTTGGTTACGCACGAAGAAGACATTGCTTTGTTTGCCAAACGCATCATCAAAATTGTGGACGGTGAAATTCATTCTGACATCATTAACAAGAAAAGAACTCTAAAATGATTGAATTACAAACAATTTACAAAATAGCTATTCGCGCCATTCAAGCCAACAAAATGCGTTCTGTTTTAACCAGTTTGGGCATCATTATTGGTGTGGCTGCCGTAATAGTGATGCTGGCCATCGGCAACGGCGCTCAACTGTCCATTCAAAAAGAAATGCGCAGTATGGGCACAAATTTAATAATGATTCGCTCCGGCTCCTCAACTTCCGGTGGCGCGCGTATGGGACACGGCTCACAGCCGACTTTAAAAAATGGTGACGCCGACGCTATTCAAAATAAAATTTCCGCCATTCATCTGGCTGTTCCTGTTGTTAATGACAGCGGACAAATTGTCTATGGCAATTCAAACTGGGCCACAAATATTGTGGGAACAGACAATCGTTATTTTGAAATCAAAGAATGGGATTTAGCCTTTGGACGCGAATTTTCTGAAGCAGATATAAAAAACGCCAACAAAGTTGCTATTTTAGGACAAACCGTCGTCAAAGAATTGTTTGGCGATATTGATCCGCTGGGAAAAACC
>JBNMLT010000257.1:0-1075 GCA_050874965.1 Alphaproteobacteria bacterium | reverse complement strand
ACCATTGAAAGTCCGCTTAAGAACGATGTGTATCCCATTAATCTTTGCAACATTGACGGCAAAATTGCTGCTGATGCCATCATTACACCCATCAAAACGACCAAAACTATTGTCCCAAAGAAAAAGTTTCCGTCTTTCATAATCGACAAATCGATAAGCGGTTTTTTCTTTTTAATCTGGATTGTAAAGAACGCAATCATCGCCATCATAGATATAGCAAAGGTTTTGCAAATCCAAGCTGCTGAGAACCAGTCTGCGTCGTTACCTTTATCTAACACAACTTGAAGTGTCAAAAGCCAAATGCATAGGAAGAAAAATCCTGAATAATCCATTGTGACATTTTTCTGTTTTTTTGCGTAATCCGGATCGAATACGAGACTTTTTGTAAGGTGAAAAGCTGCGATACCAAAAGGCACGTTAATAAAATATATGAACGGCCATGACCAAGTTTCTGTCAACCAACCGCCGAGCGCCGGTCCCATAATCGGAGCCATTACAACCCCGAGTCCAAAAACAGCCATTGCGGCTGCACGTTTTTCTTTCGGAAAAATTTCGAAAATTATCGCTTGAGAAATCGGCATAATTCCGCCGCCTCCGATACCTTGCAAAATACGAGCGAAAAGTATCATTGGCATTGAAGTTGACAAGCCACATAAAATTGAAGCTATAGTAAATATTGTTATACTTAATAGAAAATATGCTTTTCTTCCCATAAGTTTTGAGAAGAAATCAACCGCCGGAATAATTACACCACTGGCAACAAGGTAACTTGTGATAATCCAAGTTGACTCGTTGTGGCTGATTGAAAAACTTCCTGCCATATATGGCAAAGCTACGTTTGAAATTGTTTCATCAAGTGCATACATAAATACGGATATCATAACCGGAATCATGACTATCCAAGGGTTTATGTTGGCATGGGTTTTATGCATATTTTTATCTCTCCATTTATTCAAAAAGGCATGACTTTAACTCGTTTCAATAGTTTTCAGGGTGAAAATCGAGCATGCCCCTTGGCTTTTGTGCGTTATCGGATAAATCCTTTTCTTTAATATTAAATAATGAAAAAAAAGTT
>JBNMLT010000256.1:0-1076 GCA_050874965.1 Alphaproteobacteria bacterium | reverse complement strand
TTTTTGCAGCTTTTGCGATTTCTTCCAATCTATCAACCGGGATTTTATCTTTATCATTATCGCCGGCTTCTTTTTTTGCTTTTTCCGCCTTATATAGTTTATATGCTTCCAAAATTGGTAAATCTTCTCTAAAAGTTAGTCCGTCGTCTTCAGCCTTTTCTAATACTGCCAAAATTTTAGCTTCTAATTTTTGTGCGCCAATATTTTGGTTATATTTTATTTTTAATTCGTCGGCAACTTCCTTTAAATCTTCTAAGAATTTATCCGGCGTTGTATCTTCTATAACCCCGTCAAATTTAATTGCGCGTTTACGCGCTATTAAATTCTTTGCTTCTGCTTCGGTTACAGTATATACACCTTTATTTTTATCGTTCGGGCCTGCTTGTTGCCCGTTAATTAACACATTGCTAATTAATTGTATTGTTTGATTCTTCATTTTAAACCTTTCTTTTTAAAAAATTATGCCTATTTGCGATTTTATCCACATATAGGCACAATTTTAATTATCCCCGTCGCTCCAAATTAAGCAGCTTTCTTTTTGCCTAAACAGAATGATTCGGCATGGCGTGCGCCAAAATCGACATCTTGGAAGCCTGTTAATTGGATTGCGCCCTTATTAGAATATGTATAAGGGTCTACCAAGATTTCCAAACCACCAAATAGACCTACAATAAAGTCGGCAAAGTTACCTAAGAATACATCGCCAGTCGCAATTTGGTTTGTAACAACTGTTTTATAACCATTAATTTGGTTGCCAGTTTCCCAAATAACGCCGCCGCCGTCGGTATTGGATGGGAATTTTTGAGTGGTTTTACAATGGCCTTTAGTTCCGGCATTTACAACATACGCCATAGAATCAACGGCCGCATTGTCTAAGCCTATTTCAGTTTCCATTTTAACTAATTCCGCATAAGTTGGATTATCAGCGGCAAATTCTACGCTATTAATACCTGTAATAGCTGATAAACCTTTAGGTTGGTTTGTTGTTCCTGTGCCGTAAAATGCCGCTTTATCCAATGCAAGCGCCAAAGCGGCCGCCAAATCTTCCCTCACAAAAGCTTCCATATCCATAGTGG
>JBNMLT010000255.1:0-1084 GCA_050874965.1 Alphaproteobacteria bacterium | reverse complement strand
TGACCAAGAAAACGCCAAAGCCACGGTGCAACAGCGCGAGGCCGCTCTGGAAATTGCCAAAGCACAGGTTGCCGTGGAAGAAAACAACATCAAATATTATAAAAAAGCCTTAAACCGTATTTCAAAATTAAACGCCTCAAAATATTCCACCGAAAAAGACTTGGAAGCAGCCGAGCGCGACTATGACAATTCCGTGGCTCAATTAGCCTTGGAACAAGCCCAAGTCAAACAAGCCCAAGCCGCCTTAAATTCGGCGCAAACCGAACTTTCTTATACCGAAATTAAAGCGCCGGTGGATGGTATTGTCATCTCCAAAGCCGTGGAAGTTGGGCAAACTGTGGCGGCAAGCTTTGAAACACCGGAACTTTTTTCTGTGGCAGAAGATTTAACCAAAATGCAAATTGAAGCCTCTGTGGTTGAAGCAGACATTGCTAAAGTTAAAGAAGGTCAGCAAGTACGCTTCACCGTTGACAGTTATGCCGATGATTATTTTTATGGCACCATTACGCAAGTTCGTAATGAAGCCACCACAACTTCAAACGTGGTCACCTATACGGTTGTTATTGGCATAGACAATACGGATATGAAATTAAAACCGGGAATGACCGCAAATGTCGAAATCATTACCGCCGAAAAAAAAGGTGTTCTTTTAGTGCCAAATCAGGCTTTGCGTTTTTACATTGATGACAGTGATAACGCAAAACGTTATAAAGACCGCGGCGTTTGGATTATTAAAAACGGCAAACCGGAACGTGTCAGCGTTAAAATCGGTGTGAGCGATGATGATAACACGGAAATTTTAGAAAGCACCTTAAAAGTTGGTGACGAAGTGATTGTTTCTAAAGAACTTTCTGCCTCAGACACACAAAAAATGAGATTAAGGATGCCGCACTAATGAAACCGCTTATACAACTGAAAAACATTCATAAAAGCTACCCGCTGGATGGCTTTGATCTGGAAATTTCGAAAGGTATAAATCTAGAAATTGCCGCCGGCGAGTTTGTGGCCATTATGGGACCTTCCGGTTCGGGGAAATCAACGTTGATGAACATTTTAGGCTGTTTGGACACGCCAACTTCTGGAG
>JBNMLT010000254.1:0-1161 GCA_050874965.1 Alphaproteobacteria bacterium | reverse complement strand
GACGAACAGTCTGTCCCGAGTATCTAGATTATCGGGACAAGCCCGATAATGACAGCTTTGAAAAGCTGACTCAAATTTTTTTAAAAAGTGGCGAAAACCGTGTTTAGAAACTTTAAAACGCTCTGAAATCGAATGTTTAGGATTTACAGAGAGAGACCTTTGCTAAGCTTTTTTTTCATCTTTCTTTCCTCTTATTTTATGTTATCAGTAATTAGTTTAGTGTTTCTTCGACTAAAAGTAAAGGATAAGTTTTTCAATAGATTTTATTGCTTCGATTCGTTATGAAAAAAGCCCTGCTGAAAAGCAGAGCCCTAAATATTGGAAATAGTTGTCAAATAAAGCCGTTTTAATCTTCGGTTTCTGGCTCGTCATCACCAATCATTTCTGTGGTTAGATGACCAGCATCGGCACGAATCTTATTTTCAATTTCTTCAGCTATTGTCGGATTCTCTGTTAAAAATCTTTTGGCGTTTTCACGACCTTGACCGATTTTATCACCGTTATATGAGAACCAAGCGCCGGCTTTTTCAATAATTCCTGATTTAACCCCCAAATCAATCAGTTCACCGGTTTTGGAAATACCTTCGCCGTACATAATATCAAAGTCCACGGTTTTAAACGGAGGGGCCACTTTGTTTTTAACAATCTTTACTCTGGTTTGCGAACCAATCACTTCATCTTTGTCTTTGATTGCGCCTACGCGGCGAATGTCCATACGCACAGAGGCATAGAATTTTAAGGCGTTACCACCGGTCGTGGTTTCCGGATTACCAAACATAACACCCAGCTTCATACGAATTTGGTTAATAAAAATAATCAAAGTGTTGGAGCGAGCAACCGTGGCTGTCAGTTTACGCAAAGCTTGACTCATCAAGCGAGCTTGCAACCCCATATGAGCATCGCCCATTTCACCTTCCAGTTCAGCCTTTGGCACCAAAGCGGCCACCGAATCGACAACCATGACATCTATGGCGCCGGAACGGACTAAAGTATCGGCAATTTCCAAAGCTTGTTCACCTGAATCTGGTTGCGAAACCAATAAGTTTTCAATGTCTACACCAATTTTTTTGGCATACGACGGATCAAGAGCGTGTTCTGCGTCAATAAAAGCGCAAGTGCCGTCTCGTTTTTGCGCTTGAGCAATCACGCTCAAGGCTAATG
>JBNMLT010000253.1:0-1184 GCA_050874965.1 Alphaproteobacteria bacterium | reverse complement strand
CGTTATAAAGTTAGAATATAACGGGGATGTTTTTTACAAAGTTTGAAAAATTAAGCGGCTTTCTTCATTTTTTTAGCAGCAAATTCATTCATTTTATCAATAACATAAGACTGTTCTTCTTCTGTTAGATAAGGTGTCATTGGAATGCTGCAGACAGTTTTAGATAATTTTTCACAAACTGGCAATGAACGATTATTCCATTTTGCATAAGCTGTTTGAGTGTTTACCGGACGAGGGTAGTAAGCACCACATGGAATACCGTTGGATTTTAAATAATCCATCAGTTCATCACGATCTTCGCAGTTAATCGTGTATAAAGCGTAAGCGGATTGGCAATTTGGCAAAATATGCTGTTTGTGGAAATATGAACTCAATTCTTCATCATAACGCTTTGCAACTTTATAACGATCTTTTAATTCTTGTTCAAACACTGTTAATTTCAAAAGTAAAACAGCAGCCTGAAAAGAATTCATACGACCGGTCATTCCTAAACGAACGTTATCATAGTGGTCTTCCGGACTCATGCCGTGAACGCGACAAGATTTTACCAATTCGTTTTCATTATTGCTGTTTGTAAACACGGCGCCACCATCACCATAGCATCCCAAAGGTTTTGTCGGATAAAAAGAGGTGGCTGTCATGTCAGCAATGGATCCGGCATGTTTTCCATGATAAACCGAACCAAAAGATTGGCAAGAATCAGATAGAACTTTCATGCCGTTTTCGTGTGCAATTTGAATAATTTCATCATAATCACACGGAGAACCAAAAATATCAACGGCGACAACGGCTTTTAAGTTTAATTTACCTTCTTTTTTAACTTCGGCAATAGCCTTTTTCAAATCTTCCGGATTCATATTGTAGGTATTTGGATCGGAGTCCACAAAAATAGGGGTCGCACCCAACAAAACCGGTGCTCCGGCGGATGCCACAAAAGTAAATGAAGATACAAATACGGCATCTCCCGGTTTAACATTCCAAGCCATCAGGGCAAGGGTGAGAGCATCTGTGCCCGAACCGCAAGTTGAACAATATTTTGTGCCGGCAAAATTAGCTAATTTTTCATCAAGCTCTTTTGTCTCAGGGCCTTGGCAATAGGCACCATGGTTTAAAATTGTTTTGAAAGAATCTAAAAATTTTTCCTGACCAATAACTTTTTGAGCAGTAGCGCAATCAAATAAGTT
>JBNMLT010000252.1:0-1190 GCA_050874965.1 Alphaproteobacteria bacterium | reverse complement strand
GAGCCGCCTATAACATGCCGGCGCCGTTGTTTAGACGACTCAGTCATATTTATTTGGATTTAAATATTAAAGATTGGTTGGAATGGGGCTCTGAAAAAAGTAAAAAACATCCCGAAGACCCCGAACGCTTAAATATTCATCCTATAATATCCAGCTTTGTCGCAACCTATGGTGAACGAGTTTTTTATTCTCAATATGACGAGGAAGACCCTAAAAAATTTGCGCTTGACCCAAGAAAATGGGAAAAAGTGTCGGATAAAATCTATGCCGGTAAAGGCGTGATTCGCCGTGAAATTTTAGAAGCGGATATTGGACGTGATTTATCAGCGCATTTATTGGAGTATGCTAAAAATCCACCTTTGACTTTGGAAGAAGTGGTGGAGGGAGAATATTCTCGAGATGATATTCCAGAAGTTCAAGACGCCAAATTAGCGTTGGCGTTGAGTTTGAGACATGCATCGCCAAAACAAGTTAAAAAAGTGCGTAAATTTATTGAAAAGAATTTGGGTGCCGAAAATCGAGCGATTTTTGATTCGGTTTGGGTCGGAAATGATGACTCAAAGGCCATACAACTTGCTGTCATGCAAAATCGAACGGGAGAAAGATAAAATGTCATTGGAAACACAATATGAAAATAATCAAAATAAACGTAAAAATGGCTTAATCATTCAACCGGATATTGGTTGGGCCGGGCCTAAACCAGCTTTTACAAAAGCCGAAAAAATCGCACAAATCAAAATCGAATTTATTGATGAACGGGCTTTGTTGGTGGTTGGCGCGACTGAAGATGATTTTGCGGAATATCCCAAAATACCGGCTTATGTGTCGGCGCAAAAATTGATAAATCGTGTCGAGCAGTTGAACGCTGCAAACTTGAAAGACAAAATTTTGTTGATTATAACTGATTTTGATATTGTTTCGGAACGTGTGCAGGCAAAATTTGTTCCTCTTCTTAAAGAAAGACAAATTATGGCCGACAAACTGCCTGATTGCGTGCAAATTGTGATTCCTGTTGCAGATGAAAACGCGGTTTGTGATGAGATTAAAGCCTTAAGTTTTGTGTTGAAAGTATAGCAAAATGTGGAACAATGATGCGCAACAAGAAGATATAGAATATGTAAAAGAACAGGTTTTGGCCAAGTTCCCGTTGTTGGGGGTTACCATGATGTCATTACCGATTGTGCCGAATG
>JBNMLT010000251.1:0-1196 GCA_050874965.1 Alphaproteobacteria bacterium | reverse complement strand
GTTTTCAGCCACCACAATACACGCATCATTACCGGATTGAATAACAATTCCTTTAATCAAATTTTCAACACTGACATTGTCTCCGATGGATAAAAACATGGTTGAGCCACCTGTTGCCGCACCACCTTTGCGCCAAGCATTTTCACTAACAGAAAAAGTGTCATCCAGTTTTATACTTCCGTCTTTTATTTTACTCATTAAAATATACACGGTCATTAATTTGCTCATAGAGGCCGGCGGAACGCTTTCAGCAATATTTTTTTCAAACAAATACTCTCCTGTGTCATAATCCATTAAAATTGCGTTGCGCGCGGCAGTTTCAAAAGCCAGAGCGTTAAAACCGTAAACAGAGCTACATAATAAAACAGTTAAACCCAATTTGTTTATTTTCATTTTTTTCTCCTATTTTTTCTCTATTCTGGTATCATTAATGCCATAATATTTTAATTTTGCTTGAGCCACTTTGGCCTCTTCAATACGATTATACGGACCAAGCGACACACGATAATAAATTGTCCCGCTGACATCTAATTTGACAATGTGGCTGCTACCATATTCTTTAAGACGAACCATTAGCTTATGGGCTAAATCATATTGTGTGAAGGAACCGGCGTGAATATAGTAATAACCAGCTAAATACTGATATGTGTTACTTTTAACTGCTCGAGTATCTCCAGTTTTAGGATTTGTGGCGGCAGCAGCGTAAATGCCGCTGTTTTCACTATATTTAGCACTATCTGTGCCAATTGCCCCCATGGCACCTGTTTTTCGCGTCCCCTCAGCAGATGCCGCACTTCCGTAAACGGCCGGTTCAACAGTTTTTCCTGTTGGAGTGTAAGTTTCCGCGCTATAAGTATTATTTCCGGCTTGAGCATAAATATTTGATTTTTCGGCTTCATGCTCTGAAATTTCAATACGTTCCGCAGAAGATTCGTACAAAGAAGGTGCCGGAGTTGACGCGGCGGCCAAAGCCTTACCTTTTGCCGATGATAAGTTAAGCAGCGCTTCTTTTAAAGCTTTACTTTCTTTTGGCAGTACTTCGACTTTGACTCGTGTTGTTCCCTGCCCCATATATCCTAAAAGTTGGGCACCCCGTTTGGATAAGTCTATTATTCTATCTTTTACATAGGGGCCTCTGTCATTTACCCGCAAAATAATGGAACGTCCATTTTGCAAATTTGTGACGCGGACAATGC
>JBNMLT010000250.1:0-1214 GCA_050874965.1 Alphaproteobacteria bacterium | reverse complement strand
GTACTATTATCTTTCAGACGAATTTCAATATATGTTACATTTTTGAAAACCGGTAAACCGTTAGCCGCAACTTCTTCTGTTTTTACCGCTTTATCATAAAATCTGGCAGCCACATTTTTTTCTGTTTCCTTTTGATTCAACATTTGTTGAAACATTGCAAAATCCATATCCATTAGATTTATCCTTTTACATTAACTTAATTTCACAATATCATGAAAAAGAGTGGTTTTTTATTCCACTCTTTTTCATTAATCACCTATTCTTCACTATTGGTATTAATCAAAACACCTTGAACCGCGGCATTCGACATAGTCAAGTTTCCAGCCCATCCGATAATGCGGTATAAAGCGTCTTGGTTAACAGACATTCTGTCACCACCGATAATTTTCATATTTCGGTCTTTATGCGTGCGCAGATAAATATAGTTTGTGTTAAAAAAATACATATGTTTATCTGGACAATGACCGCCCTGACCACCATCAAAAATAACATCAGCCCCTTTAAATTTTAAGCTGGTAAAACCGGCATCTGCCATTTTTGGGTCGGCAAAACGCTGCATTGCGGCCAAAGATTCATCAAACAAGCTATACAATTCGTCATCGCAAACAATCAAATCTGGTTTATCCGCATTGCGACAGCATTTTTGATATAATGTGTTCATCATTTTACGAATGTTTGAACTGTCAACTTTACCACTCAAAGTTTGGTTGCGCCAAAATTCGTTTCCGGCAACCGAGCGATCAATTCCGCCCACGGTACCGGAAGCAGCGTCATCAGCCACCAACAAAGCCAAACCACCAATTTCTTTACCGGAAGAACCTGTTCCATCACTATACAATGCCGCAGCCATTTGATTCATTAAAGTTTTTTCGGCATTGGTAATACGTTTTTCCAACAAATCAACAACTTGCTCCGGACCACTGTTCATCAATAATTCTTCACCGGAAATTGCTACCGGCACGGCACATAATTTTAAGGCATATTCCGCCGCTGTAAACAGCTGTTTTGGTGTATAGTTAATTGTATCATAACCGGAATACCAAACCATGTCACCTTCGCCATATTCCAGTTCCTCCAAAATTTTAGAACCGCCGCTCAGCGGACGCATCTTGCCTTTTTCTTTCAATCGACTTAACAATGCATTGTTTTTAGAAATGTTATCAGCCATTTCCTTTGAACGATTTGCCAATGTTACTGTGAATACATCATCATAT
>JBNMLT010000249.1:0-1279 GCA_050874965.1 Alphaproteobacteria bacterium | reverse complement strand
TCGCTATACAGTGTGTAAATTGAGTTTTCTTCAGCTTCTTCGCTATAATCATATTCGGAATAATAATGCGAAAATTCATCTAATTTTGCCACAATTTCTTTCATCATCAAATCCGGAATTTCAAAGTCTTTCAGAGCCACATTTTCAGATATTTTAGAAGCTTCATTTATAATTTTTGCGGCAGTTTCGCTCCAAGATTTAACATCATTTTTCTCCACAGGTTGAGGGATAATTTTTTTTATTTGTTTTTTATAATAAAGATAGAACTTATCACTTCCTTTGGAAATTATAATATTCGAATCCAATTTAGATACCGCTTGCAAGCCATTTATAACCAATTCGACATTATCAACCGGTTGCAAATAATCCGTATTTACAGCGGACAACATTTCATATATCAACTTTTCATCAACTGAAGCATAAACAGTTGTCGCCCGCAAAAAAAACAATGTTAGACAAATAATTTTTTTCATTATTCCTCTCTAAACTCCGCAATTAAAACCGTGTGATCCGATGATTTTTCTTTTGCGCGAAAATTCCGATCAATAGTGCAAGACAACAAACAATCCGCCATTTTTGGCGAACAAAAAACATAATCAATGCGCATGCCTAAATCATTGGCAAACGACGCGCCGGTATAATCCCAAAAAGTATAGCCTGCTTGCTTTGGATATAACAAACGATACGCATCAGAATACCCCATAAACATTAATTGTCGCAAACGTTGCCAAACCTCTGGTCTATACAAAGCATTACCTGCAAACAATTCAGGGTTAAAAACATCATTTTTTGTTAATATGACATTAAAATCTCCGGCCAACACAACATTTTCATGATTTAGCAGAAGCTCTTCCGCATGCGCTAAAAACGCATCCATCCATTTAATTTTATATTCAAAGCGGGTTGTATCCAGCGCATTGTTATATGGAGGATTTCCATTTGGCAAATAAAGTGACACCACCACATAAGACTGGCCATTTTTAGAAAACTCCACCTCCAAATAGCGAGCGTTTTCATCCGGAAAATTTGGCAAATTTTCAGAAAGAACCGTCATTTTATGCTTGCTTAAAACTGCTACGCCGTTATAACTCTTTTGCCCTAAAATTTTAGCTTCATATCCCATCATCTGCAAATCAAAAAAGGGAAAATTATTAAACTCTATTTTTATTTCTTGCAATAACAAAACGTCCGGCTGATTTTTTGCCAGCCAGTCATTTAAATTTTGCAATCTGGCATTAATCGAATTTATATTTAATGTCGCTATTTTCATTTTTTTATC
>JBNMLT010000248.1:0-1291 GCA_050874965.1 Alphaproteobacteria bacterium | reverse complement strand
GTCTGTAGAGGGCTAAATGAGAACGAAAATGCTTCCTTATTTTAATGAACGTCCAATGGAAATCAGCGCGTTGGTTTTGCATTGTAGCGCGCACGATACCGAAGATATGATTGCCGTGTTGCAAAAAGAAGAGCTCAGCGCGCATTATGTTATCGGTTTGAATGGTGATGTTGTCCAGTTGGTGCCGGAGAAAAAACGCGCATGGCATGCCGGTATCAGCAAATGGCGTGAATTTGAAAATTTGAATCATAATTCTATTGGAATTGAAATTAGCTCGCTGTCTATGGGGCAAGAACCATATAGCGAAAAACAAATAAAAAGCGTTTTGGAACTGTGTTTGGATATTATGAAGCGTCATCATATTCCAGCGCGAAATGTGGTTGGGCATTCGGATATTGCGCCAACGCGCAAACCGGATCCGGGGGCGGCTTTTCCTTGGAAATTGCTGGCGGAAAACGGTGTCGGTTTGTGGTATGACTTGCAAGATGCGGAAAAAACAGCCGAGAATAATCCGGAAATTTTGCTCAAGAGAATCGGCTATAATACCGAAAATTTGCCGGCGGCGATGACGGCGTTTTGTCGTCATTTTATTCCGCAAGAAGTGGAAATACGGCAAGACATACATGCTTTGTTGCAACATCCGTATGATGAAAATTTTCAGCTTGATGAAAAATATTTGCCAATTTTAAAGGCTTGCTGCGCGGCGTATCAAAAAGTAAAATGACAAAATCAATAGGTCGCGCTTTGGCGAAAATATAAAAAATATTTGACAAAAAATAATGAATATGATAAATAGGTAATGTTTTTATATTATTTTGCTTTACCTTTAATTTTTATTACCATGGATTTTAAAAAACTCGTTCAAAATTTCTATCGAATTTTGAAAACTCTTCCAAATTATGGAAAAGTTTTGGCTGTCGCTTCGGTGGCAACTTTGTATGTGGCTATTAATCCGAGTGTTAAGTGGCCGACCGTTATGGGGTATGAGTATAACTGGGTACGTGAGAAAGATGGTAAAATGGTATATGCTTTGCGAACCAAACTGGCGGCAAACATCAAACCAAAAGTCTACGTTAATACCGGTACAAAACCTCATCCCGGTGATGAGATCGTGATTATAAAAGTGCATGATCGCAAAAAGCCGTATTTCTTTCGCCATGAATTTGGTAAAGGGTATAGGCGCTGGGAACAAGCAATTTACGATTATCGAAAATCGCAAAAGCGCAAAAAAATGATTGTTTCGTTCCTGTTTTCCACAGGTCTTTGTTTAACTTCTTATCCAGGGCTTGTG
>JBNMLT010000247.1:0-1292 GCA_050874965.1 Alphaproteobacteria bacterium | reverse complement strand
GGTCGGCATTCTGTGCGTTGATTGCCTCTATAATTTTGCTCAGACGCTTTTTATCTTTCTTTGCTATGTGAAAATCTGTTGCATAGGCGATTCGCAAACCCAAAAGCTTAGCATTTTGTATGGTGTAGTGCTTGATTTCCAGCAGATTCGGCTCAATTTTAAATGACCAAATCAGTAAAATCAGACCGATTATAATTAAAAGCACCGCCAGAACTATAAATATTTTAAAACTCATGTTTTATCCCTTTGTTTCCCTTTATAAAAAAGCCTCGTAGTCAGCGAGGCTTAAAAAACAGATTCGTTTTATTTATTTAGCCGGCGCTACTACCATAGTCATTTGTCTGCCCTCAAGCTTCATTTCCGAATCCACTTTGCATACGCCGTCTAAATCATCAAGTATTTGAGTTAAAATCTTTTTCCCCATATCATTAGCGCTGAGTTCACGCCCTTTGAAACGCATGGTAAATTTAACTTTATTTCCTTGGTCCAAAAACTTTTTAGCTTGCTTAACTTTTACCTCATAATCATGAGTTTCAATCATAGGACGCAGCTTAAGTTCTTTAACTTCCACGATTTTTTGATTTTTCTTGGCTTCATTTTCACGTTTTTGCTGTTCATAGCGATATTTGCCGAAGTCCAAAATCTTGCAAACCGGCGGAGTCGCCTGCGGTGAAATTTCAATTAGATCTAAACCCTCTTCTTCGGCCAAAGCCAAGGCTTCGCGAATAGAAACAACGCCGCGATTTTCATTGTTGGCGTCAATCAGACGAACTTGTTTAGCTTTAATATTTTCGTTAATATTCGGTCCGTCATCATCATGCATTTGAGCGTCACTCATTATAGAATCCTTATTCCTCCTAAAATTATACTTACAAACAATATAACATATAACATTGCGCGATAATCAAGAATAAAAACGACTCTCTGCCATAATTTTTAACAGATTCCGCCGGCGATTCCGAATCTACTGCCAAGAGATTCGGTTTATTTTGCCTAAAGCGAATCACAACGACGCTTTCAGCCCTCCCATATATAATAAGTATAAATGCACAGCACGGTGCAAATAAAATGCAAATTATTTTGAAAAAAGTTATTGTTAGCCTGCGTCTGTGGATAACATCAGCAACGATTTGTATTTACAACTAAATGACAGCTTGAAAGTTATTAGGCTAATGGTAATATATGCTTGTTTGACACAGAAAAAATGAAAAACGCAAAAAAAAATGAAAAAAGGTGTTGACAATGGGAAAGGATTATTCTATACATCCAATCACCGGCCGATGAGGTGCGGT
>JBNMLT010000246.1:0-1292 GCA_050874965.1 Alphaproteobacteria bacterium | reverse complement strand
CACTCCTGTCAAGCATATTTCTCTTTACAACAATTGCCTTATAATGGGCATTTAATATCCAAAATATCATCTAAAGCATGATGAAGCAATGTGGCTTCCGGAGTTTCGGCCAATTTATAATACATTTCTTTACCTTTGCGCCGGCTTTCAATCAATCCCGCCTGTTTTAACAGCCGCAAATGATGAGATACGGCCGGAGAACTCATTTCAACCAATACCGCAATATTATTCACGCAAATTTCATTATGACTAAGAAACCATAAAATTTTTAATCTGGTTGCAACAGAAATAAGCTGAAACGTTTCCGCTGTGCGTAAAAACGCTTTTTCCAACGGAATTTGTGAAATAGGCTCTTCGTTATTATGATGATGCAAATGCGGTAGTTTTTCCATTATTGTTCTTTCTTATATTCAACTTATAAATTAAGCGAAAATGACTAACTCATTTTATAATATTCTCATAATAACGCTATATTTAAAATTTTTTCAACATAAAAAACTCACAACTTCAACAGCGTAAAAAAACATATTTAGAGATAACCACATTTTTTGCTGTCAAAAGTCCGATTTCAAACAATAAATACGTAGGAATAGTCAACATTAATTGACTTACAATATCTGGCGGCGTCAAAATTCCCGACATTGTTAGAATAGCCACAAACACATACGGACGTTTGCTTTTCACGCTATAATAACTACAAATTCCAAAACGAATTAAAGAATATGTGATAAGTGGAAACTGAAACATCAGTCCAAAAATAACCGCCAGCCTTTTTTTTCCTCTTGTCCCATACTTTGACGATGAACCACCGATGAACCCTTTGAACAATATGTATGACTTGATATGAAAAAGCCCTTGAAAAATCAAGGGCTTGCATTGGTGCCGACACACGGACTCGAACCGCGGACCCACTGATTACAAATCAGTAGCTCTACCAACTGAGCTATGTCGGCGTTTAACTGAAAAGACTTATATACGATACCTTTTCAATTGTCAACTACTTTTTTTCAAAATTTTATAAAAATCGGAGAGCGAAAGAAAATCTTTCACTCTCCTTTCGGTTCTCATACCTTTATTTGAGATTATAAAAGATTATTGAAAAGTAATCTTAACAATTAAATACTTTTATCATACATCAAATTATAAGGTCTTCCGTGTTCGCCTTTGTATCATAAAAGCATTTAATTCCTTAAATTTTTTTATCATACGCTGTTGAACTCGTGTTTCAAAATGCCGACTTAGAATTTAATTGCTTAAAAACAATCATCATTTCATTTTGAACACTCTTTATT
>JBNMLT010000245.1:0-1325 GCA_050874965.1 Alphaproteobacteria bacterium | reverse complement strand
TAGTAATATATTAATCATTGTTAATGACAATGAAATGTCCATTGCCGAAAATCACGGCGGAATCTATAACAACTTACGTCTGTTGCGTGAAACCAATGGTGCCGCCGAATGTAATATGTTTAAGGCATGGGGATTTGAATACCGTTATGTTGCCGACGGTAATAATCAAGAAGATATGATTAGAATATTGCAAGAACTTAAAGATGTGAAAAAGCCGACTGTTTTACATATTCACACCCTTAAAGGCAAAGGCTATGCGCCGGCGGAAGAAAATAAAGAGCGTTGGCATTGGAGCTTTCCATTTGACCGTAAAACAGGAGAAATTACCGTCGATTTGTCAGGTGAAAATTACAGCGATATTACCTATGACTTTTTATATGCGCGTCATCAACAAGATAAAAGCATGGTGGTTATTTCCGCCGGAACGCCAGGAGCTTATGGCTTAAATCCAGAACGACGCGCTTCATTTGGTGAAAATTATGTTGATGTGGGGATTGCCGAAGAACAGGCAGTGGCAATGTCTTCTGCTTTGGCTAAAGGTGGCTGCCGTCCGGTATTTATGGTTTACAGCAGCTTTTTGCAACGCACTTACGACCAACTTTCTCAGGATTTGGCCTTAAATAACAATCCGGCGGTTATTTTGGTATTTAATGGCGGTATCAGCGGTATGGATGCTACCCATTTAGGTAGTTTTGATATACCGTTGGTCGCCAACATTCCTAATATTGTTTATTTAGCGCCAACCGGTAAAGAAGAATATTTGGCCATGCTGAACTGGGGACTAAAACAAAACGAACATCCAGTTGTTATCCGTGTGCCACTAGCCGTGACCAAAGGTGGTAAGGCCGAAGAAAACTATGGCGATTTAAACCGCTATCAGGTGGTTAAAGAGGGTTCTAAAGTCGCAATTTTGGCATTGGGAAGCTTTTTTGAATTAGGTGAGAGTGTGGTGGCTAAATTGAAAGAGCAGGGGGTTGATGCTACGCTGATAAATCCGCGCTATATCACAGGTATTGATGAAAAATTGCTGAATGAACTGGCTAAAAATCATCAGGTTGTTGCAACTTTGGAAAACGGTGAGTTGAATGGCGGTTTTGGCGAAAAAATTGCTTCTTTTTATGGTGGAAGTCAGATGAAGGTATTGAATTTTGGCGCTAAAAAAGAATTTACTGACCGCGTTCCATATGCTGAATTGATGAAACGTTATCATTTAACACCGGAGCAAATTGTTGCCGATATTATGAATGTTTTGAAATAAGTAAATTTCGGTTAGATAAAAAAGAGTTTCTTAAAACACAAGAAGCTCTTTTTTTTATAATAAATCT
>JBNMLT010000244.1:0-1351 GCA_050874965.1 Alphaproteobacteria bacterium | reverse complement strand
GTCATTGGTCATAATGACCTCCTTTCAGTTATAATGCGTCTTGGCAGACCGCATTATTTTAACTGAAAGGAGCGCTTTGTCAAACTCATCGCTATAAGCTAATCTGAACCCCGCGTCTAACGCGGGGTTTTCTAATGACAATAAAAAACGCCACCGAATCGGTGGCGTTTTTTATGGTAATTAAACTGTCAGATTATTCAGCTGCGCTAACAACTGTAATCGCACGACGGTTTTGAGCCCAAGCAGCTTCGTTGTTACCCAAAACAGCTGGTCTTTCTTTACCGTAAGAAATTGTAGAAATTCTGCCTTCTTCAATGCCTTGAGATACCAAGTATTGTTTTACAGCGTTGGCACGGCGTTCACCCAAAGCCAAGTTGTATTCACGAGTACCTCTGTCATCGCAGTGACCTTGAACAATAACGTTTACATCGTCATGTTTTTTCAACCAAGCAACTTGAGTATCCAAAGCAGCCTGAGCTTCTGCAGACAAAGAAGAACTATCAAATGCGAAGAATACTGTGTCTGTTGTATTTTCTACAAAGTCACGAGCCAATCTTGATTCGCAGTCAGCACCGCTGAACAAGCCGCCGTCAGCGCCAAAAGTAGAGCAGCCAGACAAAGCAACAAGTGCGCAGAACAAACTTAAAAGTTTTTTCATTTTATTTTCTCCATATGGTTTTTTACATTTTGTTTGCATTTCTACAAACGTTTATTTAATTGCATAACAACTAATACAGTTGGTAATTTAAGAAATATTTGTAAATTTTTCAATAACAAAAATAAAAAAAATACGATTATTTTACAAATTTGTGCATTATTTTGCGTTTATCTGGTTTCACGAATTAATTTTTTTTGTTTTTTTAACGTTTTTTGGCAGAAATTTCTTTTTTATAGGCGGCATCCACAATGCTTTTTTGTTTTTCTAAATCAAAATCCGCTTTAATATTAAGTTGCGGCGCCACTGCCGTAATAATATTTTTTGTTACCGGCACAGCATTCCATCCGGCCTCGGTGTGATTAAATGTTTCTTTCAACCCCTTCGGGTCATCAAAAACAACCAAAAGCGCATATTTCGGATTAGATGCCGGAAAACCGGAAATAAAGGTGGAAATACTTTTCTTATGGTCATATTTTCCGTTAACCAATTTATCTGCGGTTCCCGTTTTGCCAAAAACTTGATAACCTTCAACATTTGCGCGACGGCCAGTACCTCTGACAACCACAGCTCGAAGCAATCCCCGCATTTTTTCCGATGTGTTTTCAGAAACGACACGTTTGCCCTCGCGCTTGCCATCCGCCAGCAATGTCGGTTCGTGATAAACACCGCCGTTAACAATCGCCGAAAACGCCG
>JBNMLT010000243.1:0-1352 GCA_050874965.1 Alphaproteobacteria bacterium | reverse complement strand
TCTTTATACAATAACACCACCTATCGCGCTGTCCGCGCCGGACGCTTTTGTTGACGAAACATTGTTGGTAAACTTTGATTTTCTTATGGTTGCGCTGCCGGCATCACTCACGTTAAACACCGCGCCATAAATTGCGCTAACATCATCTGCATCTTTGCCAACCACATTATTTGTTTCCACATTTTCAAACACAATAGAACCCTTGTCGGCCGAAAAAATAGAGTTGTGATTAGGATTACTTGCAGGATTAAAACGCTTAAAATTTTCAAAATTCAAATTTCGTATTGTTAAACTCTTTCCTGAAGAAGTGCCTAGAAACAGATGATTATTTTCACCATTGATTGTAAAATTATTGCTCGCGTTACTACCGGAAATAACCATATCCGCATACGCTCTCGCGTTTAACTCTGAATTTGCGTCAATATCCGTCGAAACAGTCGGATTGCCATAGCCACGGCCAACCGCGTTTTTAAAATCGTTCCAATTGTCATATTCAGCGGCTTGGCTTTGTGAAACTTGCGTCAAAACCACAAGCAAAGAAACAGCAAACAAAACTTTTTGCATTTTACCCTCACAAAAATCTCAAATATCTTAATTAATATTAGCTGATAGAATATTTTTTGTAAAAAATCAACAAGGAAAGGAATAATGTTAGTAGATTTTTTTAAGTAATACAGAACAATCCAACATATTATAAAACAGCAATCCGTTTTAAATAATTTTTACAAAATGTCGACTTCTGTTGCCAAAAGCCGACATTCTCTCTCTAAAAATTTCAATAATCTTAAATGTGTTTTTTAAATTTGTCATACAAACTTTGCACAAGCACATAAACCATTGGAATTATAAACAAACCGCCCAAAGTACCTATCAGCATTCCCCAAAATACCGGAACACCGATAGCCTGTCGGCTTGCCGCGGCGGCTCCGCCGGCAATAACCATTGGAAACACGCCCAAAATAAAAGCGGAAGCCGTCATCAACACGGCGCGGAAACGCTCACGCAACCCGCGCACAGCAGCGTTGATCAAGGTTGCGCCTTTGGCTCGTTCATCACACGCGAATTCCACAATCAGAATAGCGTTTTTACTAGCCATGCCCACCAGCAAAATTATTCCAAGTTGCGAATAAATGCTGAGTGGCATACCGCTAAAGAACAATCCGAGCATTGCTCCGCTTACCGCCGTCGACAAAGACAGCAGCACCGGAATAGGAATAATAAAGCTTTCATATTGCGCCACCAAAAACAAATAAGCAAAAGTTAATGACAGCAACAACAAATAACCTATTTGCCCGTGAGTTGTTTTTTCTTGATAGCTAATTGTTGACCATTCAATGGCAAATCCTTTAGGC
>JBNMLT010000242.1:0-1353 GCA_050874965.1 Alphaproteobacteria bacterium | reverse complement strand
TTTTTGAGACAGCGTAAAACCGCTTTAGATGCGCCGCTACACGCGGTTTCCTCTGGACGTTCTATGATTGAAATGCTCGGCGTCTTGGCCATTATTGGGGTGCTGAGCGTAGGTGGAATTGCCGGATACTCCAAGGCGATGATGCAATTTAAGATTAACCAGACAAAACAAGAAATTAGCGAAATCATCACAAACATGCGCACACTTTACGCGCAACAAAAAGATTTTAATGGATTAGATAAATTACCAACAGAAATTATTGCGGAAAATATTTCCAGAAACACCTATGGACAAATAATCCATCCTTTCAATGATACTATCAGTATAGAAAATGGATATGACAATGGTGTTGCTAATAGTTACAGCACTAATGAAACTTTCAATATACGAGTCCGATATATACCCAAAGAAGCTTGTATTGCTCTTGCAACATCTGACTGGGGTTCCATTTCATCCACCGGAGTTGCCGGTATCGCCGTTGGCGATATTTCAGCAGATGGAGCCTTAAATAATGATATTACTAAAAATTGCAATTCACAAGGAGTGACCAGTCAATATACCGATGGTTATTACGCCTGTTCCGGTCAAAAGATATCTCCGGCCATTGCCGCTCAATATTGCAAGGATAACAGCAGTTATAATAATTTTACCCTTAAAATTGTGAAATAGGACTTACCATTTTCAACAAAAAATCCTCTCCTTTAACATGGGAGAGGATTTTTCATCAGATTTTATTCAGCTTCAACTGAACATCATACCAGTCGTGATTTTTTCGAGGAACACGAGGCGCGCTGTATGAAAGAATAAACGTTCCATCATCCGTAGCAACCTTTGCCATGTTAAAAACATTGTCTCCGTCTATTTCCGGCACCAAAGTTTCAAAAGATAGAAAGGACATTTTCATCCAATCATATCCGCCGGTGTCCTTCAGTTGAGGATAGGATAGAACCTTGTTGGTTTCATCCCAAAACATTGGCACGACAACCTCAGAGACCAACTTTCCGCGAATGGAAACAAATAGCTTTCTAACGCTGTCCCACACACACTGCTGACAACCAACAGCCACAGCCACAACGAAAGAACCAAAACGATGCACGTTTTTGCATTTAAGGCAACGTTTCAACACAAATTCCTCTTCGTCAAAATAGACGACCTCGCCACAATTTTGGCGCTGTAGAAAAAAGAAGTTGGGAAAAATCTGCTCCGCTTTGGTGAAACCGATTTTCTCAAACTCACCATTTTCGTTCAAATACACAAGCCAAAAATTTTGTCCAGACCTGGTAAAGAAAAACGGTTTTTGCACTGAAATTCCAGAAAAATTAAGCTCCATAATAAAAAAATTAATTATATAAA
>JBNMLT010000241.1:0-1358 GCA_050874965.1 Alphaproteobacteria bacterium | reverse complement strand
GAACGTCCGTCACTCTTCCGGCGTTGGAATTTTCCACCGGAATCACAGCCTTATCGACACTGCCATTTTTTACCAGATCCAGTGCAATATCAAAAGTATCGCACGGAACATATTCTTGGTTTGGGAAAAGCTGTTGGCATGCAATATGAGAATATGCTCCCGGCGCGCCTTGATATGCAACTTTTAACATTTCATTTCCTACTTCAAAAATTTATTTGTCTTTGGGAAACCAAACGGAACAACCTTGCCAATCTGAGCTCTATGTCCCAACCATGTGATAAGATCTTTTTCCGTGCTTATTCCGCCGGCTCGGTTATAGCTGAATCCGTCTTCGCCGTTAAAGATTTGAATATCCGATATGGTGCCGTCTTTATACTTTTGCAACAATACCCCGTGACCACGCGCCATTGTCGGAATTTCTTCTGCCTTAAACACAAGCAGACGTCTGTTTTCACCAACAACCGCCACATAATCACCAGTCATTTTCAGGCAGAATTTCATATTTTCATCATCGGCCACGTTCATAATTTTGCGACCATTGCGCGTTTGTGCCAAAATGTGATTTTCATCAACAATAAAACCATATCCCTTGTCAGATACAATCAAATAGTTGGCGCCTTGTTCATACACAAACATTGCCGTAACTTCATCGTTGTTGGCCAAATCAAGCATCAAACGAACCGGCTGACCAAATCCCCTGCCGCTTGGAATGTCTTTAGCGGCAATATTAAAGAACTTACCTTTATTATCCAACAACACAATTTTATCCGTGGTTTGCGCGTGTAAAGCATAAAGCAAGGCGTCATCATCCTTAAACTTGAAATCGTCATTCAAATCTGCGTGACCTTTAATGCAACGTATCCACCCTTTTTGTGATAAAATAACCGTAATCGGCTCTTTTTCAATCAAGGCCTCCATCGGCACGTCTATATCCGTCGGAGCCTCGGCAAACTCTGTGCGACGGCGTCCAAGTGCCGTTTTTTTACTGTATTTATCTTTTGTCTTTTTAATTTCTTCTGCAATCGCATTCCAACGCTGACTTTCATCATTGCGCAAAGTTTCCAACTTAGCTTTTTCTTCCAGCAAATCAGAATGTTCCGTGTTAATTTGCGCTTCATCCAATTTGCGTAAATTTCGCAATTTCATGTTCAAAATCGCTTCAGCTTGATTATCCGTCAGCTTAAACTCAGACATCATAACTTTTTTCGGCTCGTCTTCTTCGCGAATAATGCGGATAATTTCATCTAAATTCAGATAAGCGATCAAATAGCCTTCTAAAATTTCCAAACGCGCGTTAATTTTATCTAAGCGAAACTTAATTTTACGCAGCAAAACCGCGTTTCGATGCACTAAATAGT
>JBNMLT010000240.1:0-1359 GCA_050874965.1 Alphaproteobacteria bacterium | reverse complement strand
GTCTAAAGTATATAATAAAATAAAAAAATGTCTATCATTTTTTATAAAAAAAGAGTAATTAAATTATAAATACTTAAATATAATCAGATAAGGAGATTGCAATGGTTGAATTTGTGATTGGTAAAAATATTAAAACGGCGCAGGACAAAGTTTTTGTAGCTTCAAAAGCGGCGGAGATAGTTGACCATTTGTCGGATAAAGAAAAATTTTTAGGCGGCGCAATTAAAAAACAAACTGTGGATAGTGGCATAAAAGTTTATAATTTAGGAGACTATCAAGTTGTTTCTGTTATTGTGGAAGTTAAAATGTCGGCACTAAAATGGCAAAATTTAGCCGGAAAAATTTATCCTAAAATTAAAAATTGTCGTGAAGTTAAGGTGGATTTGCTCAACTTAAACGAACATGCCTATGATTTTGCTTTTGGCTTGGAATTAGCTTCATATTCGTTTGATAAATATTTTACAATCAAAAATGAATCTTTTTATCCAAAATTAGAACGGATTGCTTTTATCGGTTTGACTGATATGACCAACTATAAGCCTCTATCAGGCCTGGCAAACGCTGTGCGCTATGCTCGTGATTTGATTAACGAACCGGCCAATTATTTAACGCCTGAAGTTTTTTCGACCGATATTCGTCGATTGGAATATTTGGGGCTGGAAGTAAAGATTTTAGATGAAAAAGCCATGAAAGACCGAGGATTCGGTTTGGCTTTGGCCGTGGCTCAAGGTTCAATCAATAAACCGCGTGTGGCGATAATAAAATGGAAAGGCTGCAAAGATAGTGATGCTTTTTCAATTGGTTTGGTGGGAAAGGGTGTTACTTTTGACAGCGGCGGCATATCTATTAAACCGGCGGCCGGCATGGGTGATATGAAACAGGATATGGCCGGCGCGGCGGCAATGGTCGCTGTGATGAAATCGCTGGCTTTGCAACAGGTGCAAAAAAATGTGGTTGCCGTGGTGGGGCTTGTTGAAAACATGCCTTCCGGCAGTGCGTATCGCCCGGGGGACGTTTTCCGCTCCATGTCCGGACAAACCGTGGAAGTGCAAAACACAGACGCGGAAGGGCGTTTGGTTCTGGCAGATTGTTTGACCTATATTCAAGAGGAATTTAAACCGGAATATGTTGTGGATATGGCAACTTTGACCGGTGCTATCGTGATTGCCTTGGGACACAGTTACGCCGGCTTGTTTAGTAATAACGCAAAGTTGGCAAAAAATTTGACCATTGCCGGAGATAATTCCGGTGAACGTCTATGGCAGTTGCCTTTGGATGAGGAATTTAATAAACAAATGGATTCTAAAATTGCCGATATGAAAAACGTTGGTGGAAGAGCAGCCGGCTCGTGCACGGCGG
>JBNMLT010000239.1:0-1362 GCA_050874965.1 Alphaproteobacteria bacterium | reverse complement strand
ACATCGCTCACCGCGTTTTTAACATCGGCAATGGTCACATTTTTCCGTTTTCCCAGATACATGGCTAATTTATCAATTTCATTTTGATTAATTTTTCTATCTGGCGACAATCTGGAGCATAAAACCTGCAAAACTTCTGTATCAAAAGTCAAACCTTGCGCCCGCAACATGGCCGCGGCCGATTCGGATATATTCTCTTCGCGGTCCTCATAGCACCCAACAATGATGACATCCGCTCTATCTTTTGCCCAAGTTATCAGGGAAGATTTGGTATTTAAAGAAGATGAACTGAGAACCAGTAAATTTTCAGATTTTGTTTCCGGAATCAATTTTTTCAAAACGGAAGCTAAGTTATTATCCGCATTTTTGACAATAACCGCCCGACGCCCGCCCATTAAAGATTGGGCATAATATTCTGCGTAAATTTCTTGTCCGTCCTTGGATATCTCACTCATTTCCAAAACAGCACAGCGAAAAGCGTCTTGCACGTTTTCACACACCGCTTCCGCGCACTTTCTTTGGAGCATGGCAATAGTTCCTTCGTTGCTTCCAAACAAAACCACGCACTTAATATCGGGAGTGGGATTTTTGCAAAAACCCTCTAATTGCGCCGGCTTAAAATTCATTTGGATTACCGCGTTTTGTTTTTATAGAATGGAAATATGCGCCGATTCGCAAAGAAATGTCATTGGCCATAATCTTGGCTCCGTCTTTTTCCACTTTTTTCTTATCCATTGTGGTTGAATACGGATTATCCAGCAAGTCATAACTCAAATAAATCCAGCTCCGACCACTAACCAATTGTCCATCCTCTTTGCTCCAAAGAGAATAGTCAACCGTATATTTAACTTTCTCACGGGTAGCGGTAATATCGTCACGCAACGCTTGTTGTACCGTCTCAGAATTTACCGGTTGGATTTTCAAAAAATATTTAGCGCATTTTGGCGCACCATATGGATTAAAAGTATCCATCAGTTCATTTTTAATCATCTGTCCGATACGATCCGTCACCGTTTCAATTTTGATTTGCGCCATTTCCCGCACAATATCGGTATCAAATTTGTTGTTATAATACCACAAATCATTTCCCGAAGTTTTTTCAACATACAACGGCTCAAATCCACAAGCGGCAAGTCCGCAAACCACCGCCAACGTCATTCCTATTTTTGCTTTATACCACAATGTTTACAATCCTATTCGGTACCACAATAACCTTTTTAACAGACTTGCCTTCCAACTGGCGAGCCACATTTTCCAAAGCCAAAGCCGCTTTTTCCGCTTCTTGACGATCAGCGTCTTTAGCAATCAAAATGGTGCCACGCATTTTACCATTCATCTGCACGCCCATTGTCACCATATTGT
>JBNMLT010000238.1:0-1364 GCA_050874965.1 Alphaproteobacteria bacterium | reverse complement strand
TGTGTGTGCCGATACGGTGGCCGAAGTGGTCAAAAAACTGAAACTAGAAAATTTTATTATAGCCAAAGATAAAGATTTGGTTAAAAGCGTTAATGTGTTGTGTGACGTTGGCGAGGCCGTGATTGGCGCTATTTATATCGATTCTGATATTGAAAATGCAATTGCTTTTGTGGTGCGTAATTGGAAAGATTTGATAGATCAATCTGACAGTGGGGCGCAAAAAGATTTTAAAACAAGTTTGCAAGAAAAATTTCATGCTTTGCATTTAAATGCGCCGGTTTATGAAATTGTGGCTAAAGAAGGAACGGAACATGAGCCTGTTTTTAAGGTTAAAGTTGTATTAAATCCAGAAACTTTTGCCTATGGACAAGGAAAAAATAAAAAGGCAGCTGAACAACAAGCTGCTCACAATCTTTTAGAATTAATGGATAAATAATATGAAAAAAACTCGTTGTGGGTTTGTGGCTCTTATTGGAGCTCCTAATGCCGGAAAATCTACAATTACCAATAATTTTGTCGGTTCAAAAGTTTCTATTGTCTCCCCAAAAGCGCAGACAACCCGTACCACCATCAAGGGTATTGGCATATATGATAACACGCAGATTATTTTTTTAGACACTCCGGGAATTTTTGTCCCGAAACGACGTTTGGATCGCGCGATGGTCGCTTCGGCTTGGAGTGGTTTTACGGATGCGGATATAAATGTTTTGGTGGTTGACGCCAAGCGAGGAATGAATGAAGAAACATCGGCGATTATTGATGAGTTGATAAAAAGAGAGGCTCACGCCGTTTTGGCATTTAATAAAATTGATTTGGTTTCAGAAGAACGGTTGCAAACTTTAAAAGAAGAATTTGAAAATTTGTTTCAGTTTGATGCCGTATTTATGTTTTCGGCGCAATCCGGCGACCATATTACAGAGTTTTATGAGTATCTTGCCGAAAATCTACCGGAAAGTCCATGGTATTATCCAGAAGAGCAGATGTCAGACATGCCCCTAAAATTGCTAGCGGCAGAAATTGTGCGAGAAAAACTATTTTTTAATTTAAGACAGGAACTTCCGTATGCTTTAACGGTGGAACCGGAATTGTGGGAACACAAGGATGATGGTTCAATTCGGGCAGAAATGACAATTTATGTAGAACGAGACGGACATAAAAATATTGTCATAGGTCATAATGGCGCTATGATTAAAAAAATTGGGCAGTCCGCCAGATTAGAGCTCGAAGAGCTTTTAGAAGAGCGCATTCATCTGTTTTTGTTTGTAAAAGTGAGAGAAAATTGGGTGGATGACCCCGCGCGTTATAGTGATTGGGGACTAAATTTTAAATCTTAAAGTCCGGTGATAAATCCTTGAGTTTTCAAT
>JBNMLT010000237.1:0-1381 GCA_050874965.1 Alphaproteobacteria bacterium | reverse complement strand
TGAAAATCGACCACGACCAAACGCCCGCCTTTTTGCAAACGACTCGCCGCGCTCAAAAGACCCCGAGATAACTCTCCGAGTTCATCATTAACCGCTATGCGCAAAGCTTGAAATGTGCGTGTCGCCGGATCAATTTCTCCAAATTTTTTATGAATAACCGAATAAATAATTTCGGCTAATTCTGTTGTTGTTTCAATTTCTTTATTTTGACGGTAAGCCATGATTTGTTTAGCTATATGACGAGATTTTCGTTCTTCACCATATTGAAAAATCAAATCCGCTAATTCTTGCTCGCCATAAGTATTCACAATATCTTTTGCCGACAAACCACTCTGTGACATACGCATATCCAAAGCACCTGTCTTGCTAAAAGAAAAACCTCTTTCCGCTTCATCCAACTGCATGGATGAAACACCAATATCAAAAACAGCGCCATCAATTTGTTCGGAAACCAAATCAGAAAAATCACCAAATTGCCCAGCTCTAAATTCAAAACGCGCGCCATACATATTTTTAAATTCATTGGCTCTTATTTTAACAGACGGATCTCTATCCAAAGCAATCACTTTGCAATCGACTTTTTCTAAAATAGCTTTAGAGTATCCTCCGTTTCCAAACGTGGCGTCAACGTAAATATTCCCTTTTTGAGAACGCAAAGCGTCTAAAACTTCAGACAGCATCACCGGAACATGCTTTTGCTTAATTTCTGGCATCTTATTCCGTCTCCTTTGCCTGCTTCAAAACCGGACGATTTTTCATAACTTCCGCTCGAATACGCGCTTCTTCTTTTTCCCAATTTTCAGGATTCCATATCTGAAATTTTCTACCTTTTCCAACAAACACCGCCGTATCGGTTATATTGGCATGTTTCAAGAGTTTTTCACTCAAAACGATTCGTCCGGTGCTATCAAACGGAAAACGTTTAGCATCGCCAAAAATCAAATTGGTTAAATTGTCTTGTGTTTCTGAAAAAAAGTCTGTGGAATTTTCTATTTCCGTCGCCAATTTATCCAAGGTATCCTCTAAACACCCTTCAATGCACGGCGCGTTCAAACTACGATAACAAACAATTTCTGTTGACAATTCTTTAACAATTGCGCGGTAATCTGACGGCAAAGAGACACGTCCTTTGGCGTCCACTTTGTTGCTTATGGTATCCATAAAGAGAAATATCTTTCTCATGTCAGATTCCTTTCCGGTTAACTCTTATTTATGGTATATCATGGTAATTTATGGGTTTCAATGGGATTTTTTAGTATTTTATTAACTGTTCTACTTTTGTTCGTATAAAATATATAGATAAAAATAAAAGCCAATGAAAAGACAATCAGATAGCCTTATAAAAATTTTTTTCAAATAATTCACAATGTAAAGTTTTATT
>JBNMLT010000236.1:0-1460 GCA_050874965.1 Alphaproteobacteria bacterium | reverse complement strand
ACAATATAATATATGATTTTTTTAAACATATAGGTGAAGATAATTGGTTGGTATATTTTTCATATTTTGAATATTATTTGCTCGATTTTTTAGGTGTCGGACTGGATGTTAATGAATGTGCTGTTACCGGTAGAACGGACGGTTTATTATATATTTCTCCAAAAACCGGACGTGCAGTTTGCGCGGAAATTGGCGAACCTTATAAAGACAAACTTTATGCCTATCCACAATATATCGTAGATAAAAATTATCGCCCGCAAAGAATTGAAGTGGCAAATCTGTTGAAAATGACCGGAGGTTTTTTAATAAAAAACTTTTTAGCCGGACACAACTTGCAATTGCCGGAAAAACGTGCTAATTTGCTAAACATTGTTAAAAAATATCAAATAAAAATGTAGGTGAAAAATGGTTGAAGAAACTGCCAAAATTAAAGATGTGCCATTAGGCGAAGAATTAAGCAAACGCTATTTGTCGTATGCCATGTCAACTATTGTTTCACGTTCTCTTCCTGATGTGCGAGATGGCTTAAAACCCGTGCATCGGCGTTTGATGTACGCAATGCGTCAATTGCACTTGGACCCTAAAAACGGTTTTAAAAAATGCGCGCGTGTGGTTGGTGATGTGATTGGTAAATATCACCCGCATGGGGATACGGCGGTTTATGGTGCAATGGTGCGTTTGGCGCAAGATTTTTCGGTGCGTTATCCATTGGTGGACGGACAAGGCAACTTTGGCAATATTGATGGTGATGGTGCCGCGGCAATGCGTTACACCGAAGCGCGTTTAACAGAATTTGCCATGGATTTGATGGATGGTTTAAATGATGATGCCGTTGATTTTATGGATACTTATGACGGTGAAGACAGTGAACCTGTGGTTATGCCGGCAATGGTGCCAAATCTTTTGTGCAACGGTTCCATGGGTATTGCTGTTGGTATGGCCACCAATATTCCACCACATAATTTAAGTGAAATCAGTGACGCTTTGCTGTATTTGATTGAAAATCCTGATTGTGATGATGAACCTTTGGTACGCCGTTTGAAAGGACCGGATTTTCCAACCGGTGGGGTGATTGTTGATTCATTTGACACAATTTTGAATAATTATAAGCAAGGTAAAGGAAGTTTTCGTATTCGCGCTAAATGGATAACCGAAGATTTGGGACATGGACAGTATCAAATTGTGGTGACGGAAATTCCATATCAGGTAATTAAATCCAAACTGATAGAAAAAATCGCCGAACTATTGCTGAATAAAAAATTGCCTTTTTTAAATGATGTGCGAGATGAGTCTGCTCAAGACGTGCGCATTGTTTTAGAGCCTAAAAATCGAACGATTGATGCCACAATGTTGATGGAACAATTGTTCCGTCAAACCGATTTAGAAGCCAAATTCAATATGAATATGAATGTGCTGGATTTAGACTGTGTGCCAAGAGTTATGAGCATAAAAGAAGTTTT
>JBNMLT010000235.1:0-1466 GCA_050874965.1 Alphaproteobacteria bacterium | reverse complement strand
GCCATATCCATCACATTGCCACGCATGGCAAATTTCTTAAATTCATTAAAAAATCCTTTAATCATATTTTTTATCCTCTATTCATAAATTGGAAAATTATTACAAAGTTCTATAATTTTTTCTTTTGTTTGCGCAATAACTTCATCTGCATTGCCTGTTGTTAAAGCATCAACAACATCTCCAATGCAATTACCAATAAACTCAAATTCTTTTTCCTTAAAACCACGAGTCGTTCCGGCAGGAGTTCCTAAACGCACGCCAGAAGTCACCTTAGGCGGTTGCGGGTCAAAAGGAATCGCATTCTTATTGCAAGTAATATGTGCTTTTTCCAAAGCTGTTGTCACCACATCACCCGTTAAATTTTTTGGTCGTAAATCCACCAACAGCAAATGCGTGTCCGTTCCCCCAGAAACTAAATTCATGCCACGTTTTAATAAAGTATTTCCTAAAACTTTTGCATTTACAATAACTTGTTTTGCATATTCCTTAAACATTGGCGTTAAATTTTCGCCAAAACAAACAGCTTTTCCAGCAATCACATGCTCCAAAGGGCCACCTTGAGAACCAGGGAAAACAGAGGAATTTATTTTTTTGTAAATGTCTGAATTATTGGTTAAAATCATTCCTCCTCGAGGTCCCCTCAATGTTTTATGCGTTGTTGTTGTCACCACATCCGCAAAATCTAACGGATTAGGATGTTGTCCACCGGCAACCAAACCGGCAAAATGCGCCATATCAACCATTAGATAAGCTCCGACTCTATCCGCGATTTTTCTAAAACGAGCAAAATTAATTTGTCTTGGATATGCAGAACCGCCGGCAATAATTAATTTTGGCTTAGTGTCTAAAGCCAAGCACTCCGCTTCGTCATAATCAATTAATCCAGTATCTTCGCGCACGCCATATTGCACAGCATTAAAAAGCTTTCCAGACATAGAAACTTTAGCACCGTGTGTTAAATGTCCACCGGCATCCAAACTCATTCCCATAATGGTATCGCCAGCGTTAAGCAAAGCAAAATAAACAGCCATATTTGCTTGTGAACCGGAATGAGGTTGCACGTTTACATATTGCGCGTTAAAAAGACGTTTTGCCCGCTCTTGAGCCAGTGTTTCAACTTCATCTATATATTTGCACCCACAATAATAACGATGATTAGGATAACCTTCGGCGTATTTGTTGGTAAGAACAGAGCCTTGCGCTTCCATAACAGCGCGGGACACAATATTTTCACTAGCTATAAGTTCTACCTGATCGCGCTGGCGCTTTAACTCTTTTTGAATAATATCATAAACAGCTCTGTCTTCAGATTGTAAACTTTGTTCAAAATCCATATTAAATCTCCCTGTCCATTTTATCTAAACGGCGCTGATGACGGCCACCTTCGTACTCAGCAGCCAAAAAAGCGTCTATTTCAGCCACCACGTCTTCAAATTTCATGGTTCGTCCGCCAAACGCAATAACAT
>JBNMLT010000234.1:0-1478 GCA_050874965.1 Alphaproteobacteria bacterium | reverse complement strand
GACAATGAACAATTGTATATTGTTGATCTCTTGATGAATTGGATAAAAAAAGAAATGTGTAAAAAAATTGACTAATCAAGCAAATGATTAGTCAAAAAAACAGCACGTCTTATTATCAACAAAAAGTTTGTTAATTACAAGTTTTTGTGTTTTGTGAAATTTCTACCGCAAATGACAGGGTTAATTTGTTGTTTGCCGGTACTGTTACTGTCCATTGCCGTGTTTGAGCGTTTTTTGTGCTTCCTTTTATACTTTCTTTGACAATTTTATAATTATCAGGAAAGCTTTGGCTTATAATCACGCTATTTTCACTATCGTCAGCATTATTAATAGTTATTTCCGCTTGGTATGTTTTTTGCAATTTTATGTTGTAGCAATGGTTTTGAGGCAAACGCTCTAGTTCTTTTTCAGAGGCTTTGGTGATTTTTCCCTTTAAGGTGATGTTGAATGCGTTGCCGAGTCCTAAACGCAAAATTTCATCTTTTGCCGTATTTCCAATGGCTGCTGAACCGATAAATTGCAAACTACCGTTTTTATCATTTTCATAAAAGCGAATTGTTCCAGAAGGCATAGATAATCCGAGATTGGTCGCTTTGCTGTTTTCCAAAATATAAGTGATAGCTGGATGTTGTTTTTCAAATTCATAATCTCCTCCAAAATATAAAGGGGAGTTGAAATTAAATTCTTTTTTATATTTAACATCAGATTTTTCAATTAGCCCGATTTGTTTCGTTTGTTTATTTTTTATGGTTGTTAAACTTGGCAGAGTATAAAGCTCGTAATTATTAACTTGTTCTGGCGCAATAGAACCGGTAGCGGAAGATTCAACGCTGTTATCCATGGTTGCCATGGCCATTTTTGCCATCATAAAACGAGGTTTAACAATAGATTGAACCACATTTACATCTCCGGCAATCAATTGAATTTTTGCATTTTCATAATCAATTCCGGAAGTGTTGTTTATGGTAACCCAACCGATTAAGTCTAGCTGGTTTTTGTTTGTGATTGTGGCCACGTAATCTGTTTTCCAACTTAAACCACCAGTGAGATAAGCTAAGAATAAATTTTTAGAACCGGCTTTTTTGTTGTCTATTTTCGCAGTTAAGATTGGTTTGTCGCTTATGCCGGAAGGAATTTTATCAAAAACAACTTGTCCGTTAAAATTGGTTTCAATACCGTATGGAAATTTTAAAATAGGCTGACCATAGGTGGAGCCGATTAAAATGGCTTTTTCAAAAATGTTTTCACCGGTTTGCGGATTTTTACGAAGAGTCGTGACTTCTTTGCCCACAGATTTATCGATCATATTTTCATAAGTTATAACATTATAGCTGTAGTTTTGCTCTAAGATTTTAATATCCTGCCCATAAAGCATGGCTGTTTCTGGCTGAATTTGCTGAGCGACGCCATCAAACACGATTTCTGACGTTCCGGCTTTGATGTCGGCTTGACGAATGTCTTTTACTAAAGCTAAATCT
>JBNMLT010000233.1:0-1491 GCA_050874965.1 Alphaproteobacteria bacterium | reverse complement strand
TTGGTCATAATGACCTCCTTTCAGTTATAATGCGTCTTGGCAGACCGCATTATTTTAACTGAAAGGAGCGCTTTGTCAAACTCATCGCTATAAGCTAATCTGAACCCCGCGTCTAACGCGGGGTTTTCTAATGACAAAAAAAGGGCTGTTAGCCCTTTTTAAATTTTATGTGTTCAATAAATCATCCAAGTATTTTTGTTATTTTAACTCTGGTAATGCGCATGTTGTCAACCGCCAAAACTTCGTATTGGCAATACTCGTCTTTGGCCAAATCTCCAACTTTTGGTTCACGGCCAATCAGCGCAAACACATAACCGCCGATTGTGCTTTCTTCTGGCTCATAATGAGGTAAATCCATGCAATCAAAAGCATCTTCAACCAAAAAAAGTCCGTCAAATTCACAGCATTTATCATCAATTTTTACAATTGGTTCAACTGTTGTGTCATCATGTTCATCCCGAATATCACCCACCAGTTCTTCCAAAATATCTTCCATAGAAATCAGGCCTGCTGTTCCGCCATATTCATCAACAACAATTGCCAAATGAATATGTTTATGCATCATCTGGTGCAAGATATCTGAAATAGAATGATTTTCCGGCACAAACAAAATTTTGCGAGTGATATGATTTAAAAAGTCTTTAGCATCTTTATCTTCAGGATGTTCCAAAATATCGCGAATATGCACCATTCCAATAATATGGTCTTTATCTTTATCGCATAGCGGAAAACGTGTGTGATTATGCTGCCGAACAAAATCCATAACTTCGTTGTAACTGGAATTTTTATAAATGCAATTCATATCCTGACGCGGGATCATGATTTCGTGAGCACAAGTTTCAGAAAAGCTGATGGCGTTTTGAATAATTTCACCTTCCGTATCATCGATAATGCCGTCTTTTTGTGAAGCATCGATTATCAATTTGATTTCTTCTTCCGAATGAGCGTCGCCGTTTTCATTGCTGGATTGAATTCCCATAATTTTCAAAATACCGATAGTAACGTGATCAAACACCCAAATAAACGGCGAAAAAACATGGTTAAACGTATAAAGAGCCGGCGCGATGGCCAGAGCATAACGTTCTGTGTCCTGAATAGCCAAAGATTTTGGCACCAGCTCGCCCAAAACAACGTGAAACAGGGTAATAAGGCTAAACGCCACACCAAAGCTGAGTGAGTGTAACAAAACCGGATTATCACTCAAAAATGTTCCAAAAACGACTTCCAAAAGTTTTGAAACTGCTGGTTCGCCAATCCATCCCAAACCTAAAGAAGCCAATGTAATACCCAATTGAATGGCACTTAAATAAGTGTTGAGATGTTCATTAATTTTCAGCCCAATTTTGGCGCGTTTACTGCCATTTTGCGCCAACTCCTCCAACTTTGTGCGACGAATTTTTACAATAGAAAATTCCGAAACCACAAAAAACGCATTGAAAAAAACTAAAAGAAAAACCAAGAAGAGATTAAAGACATACACCAATATGGGAC
>JBNMLT010000232.1:0-1536 GCA_050874965.1 Alphaproteobacteria bacterium | reverse complement strand
TATGATTGAAATGCTCGGCGTCCTCGCCATCATCGGTGTGCTATCCGTTGGCGGTATTTCCGGTTATTCCAAGGCTATGGAAAAGTTTAAAATCAATAAAACCATACAACATATCACCGAAATAGCGGCAAATGTGCAAACTTTGTATATGCAGCAAAAAGATTTTAATGGCCTTTCATCTGCCCTTTCAATGTTTATTCCGGATGATTTAGATAAAGGAGTATCAACTCAAGGTTTCACAATAATGGAACAATGGCGTACGCCGGAATTTTTTTCAATAAGATATTTTGGTTTGACTAAAGAAGCGTGCTTTACCTTAGCTACTGCCGATTGGGGCGCAGATTCTTCATCTGGTGTCTATGCCATTGTTGTTGGAAATGTTTCTGCTATTGACTGGTTACCTGATAATCCAACAGAAGGTTCAGATTTTGATAAGAATTACGGCAATAGTCATGATAGTTCTTATTACGCAACAAAAAAATATCTGCCTATTTCTCCGGCTAAAATTACGAGTTATTGCACAGATGAAGGCGCAGGGGATTATAACGCCAATAGTTTTGGAATATTATTCAAAAAATAATTTGTTATTTTTCTAAAACAAAAACTCCGCTTTTTACAACGGAGTTTAGTTTTTTTGAGGTTAAACTTTTATAAAACTTAGGCAACTTTAGAAGCGTCGCTTTTCTTTTCCGCATCTAAAAAGCCTAGTTTTTCTTGAATTTCCCAAATCACACGCAAAGCGGCCAAAGCTTGTTCACCACCAACTCTCGGAGTGGCTTCCCCATTAACACATTTAACAAAATAAGACAATTCGGCTTGCAATGGCTGATTAGTCGGAATAAATAATTGTTCCACACTGCCTTTTAAGCCGTAATTCATCCAATCTGGAATTTCTTCTTGATTAACATAAGGCATACGGCCTTGAGTGTGCACATTGATGGATTGGTTGATGAAATCCATATCAATGTAGTTGGTATCGGTAGTCACCGTTAAGGTGCGCACACGAGATTGAGTGATGCGGCTGGCGGTCAAATTGGCTGTTGCGCCGTTTTCAAATTCCAACAAGGCACTGATATAATCTTTGCCGAGTGGGCTTTCTTTTGTTTTTACCGAAGCGGCTTGCACATTAACAACCGGAGATTTCATTAAAGATTGCACCACTTCCACGTCATGAATCATCAAATCCATTGAAACATCAACATCGGTAATGCGTCCGCTGGCTGCCGACATACGTTGGGCTGTCATTGATCGAATTTTTGTGGTGTCGGATAAAAGTTTGCTCATTTGTTCAACAGCTGGATTAAAACGTTCAATATGTCCCACCATTAAAACAACATTATTGTTTTTAGCGGCGTTAATCAAACGCATACAACCTTCTTCAGTGGTGGCCAAAGGTTTTTCCATCATGCAATGAATACCATGATTCATAAAAAATTCACCCACGTCCGCATGGGTTACCGAAGTTGTTACAACGCTTACTGCGTCAACGTTTGCCGCCACTTCTTCCATAGAAGAAAAAGCTTTGATGTCATATGT
>JBNMLT010000231.1:0-1569 GCA_050874965.1 Alphaproteobacteria bacterium | reverse complement strand
GAGATTGACTATACAGGTTTATATAATTTCAAAATGACGATTTTGCGACAAATTTATGACGAAACCTTTGCTAAATTAGAAAAATCATCATCTTATCAAAAATTTGAAAAGAAAAATAAAGAAGATTTGGAAAATTTAGCGACTTATCAGGCTCTGTATTCGTCACTTTGTCATTCGGTTTATGGTGGTTGGCGCGCATGGCCGAAAGAGTTGAAAAATCCGCAATCTGCTGAAGTTAAAAAATTTAGAGCGGAAAATCGCAAGTCTGTCAACTTTTTTAAATTTTTGCAATATTGGGCGGAAAAACAGCTGGAAGAAGTGCAAGCGGAAATTGAGCGTTGCGGATTGAAAATTGGTTTATATAGAGATTTGCCTGTTGGTTTGTGTAAAGACAGCGCCGAATTATGGAGTGAAAACGATTTATTTATAAAGGATTGTGGTGCGGGAGCTCCACCGGATATCTTTTTCCCAACCGGTCAAAAATGGTGCTTAGGCGCTTTTAATCCATACAAATTAAAAGCAAACGCGTATCGTCCGTTTATAAAAATTTTGCGCGCGGCTATGGAAAATGCCGGTGCCATTCGCATAGACCATGTGATGAGTTTGCAACGTTTATATATTATTCCGGATAGCTCGGAAAAAGGAACATATGTGTATTATCCGTTTGCTGATATGTTGGGTATTGTTGCCTTGGAAAGCTATCTTCATAAATGTATGGTGGTGGGTGAGAGCATTGGCAATGTGCCGGATGGTTTTATTCAAGAAATACAAAAGCGGGGAATTTATTCATTGAGCGTGTTGTGGTCGGAACGCTGGAATGGTTCCGGACCGTTCAAATTGCCGCAAGATTTTTCACCGCATACATTTTGTTCTATTGGCACGCATGATATGGCGCCATTGAAAATGCGTTGGTTTGGTGGCGATATAGAAATTATGTATCAATTGAAAATGTTGACGGCAGAAGAGCGTCAAAATCAATACAAAGGTCGAGAAGCGGAACGTCGTTGTTTGTTGGATGCGTTGGACTATACTCATTCTTGGTCACCGGATAAAACCAGACAAGGAGATTGTTTGTATGGCGAAGGATATCCAAACGGAATTATGGAGGCAACAGAGCGCTATTTGTCATCAAGTAATTGCGCGGTGTTTTTAGCCCAGCCGGAAGATATTTTGGGCGTTAACGTTTTGCAAAATTTACCGGGGACGGATAGAGATAAATATCCAAATTGGCGTCACAAATTACCGATAGATTTGGAAGATTTTGAACAAAATGAAAATTTTATTAGAGCCGTTAAGGTGATAGAGGGGGCTAGATAAGCTGATATTCATTGTTAGAATATTTGCACTTGTGCATGTCTTTAGAGTGTGAGTGTAAATATTTTTGATTATAAAAAACGCTATAAAACTGTGGCGGTTTTTACTTTTGAAAAGCTACTTATTAGCTTTGAGTTTTATTAAAAAGGGAATAAAAGACGAACTTTTATTCCTTTAATGTACGAAAAAAATCTTATTAACGACTAACTAGAATTTCCTATATGCTATTTATCATAATAAAATTTTATACTTTAT
>JBNMLT010000230.1:0-1583 GCA_050874965.1 Alphaproteobacteria bacterium | reverse complement strand
TTCGCACGAACCAGATGATGTTTTTCCCGACGTGCGACTCGAACTTGACGGAACAATTGAAAAAATGCTCAATACTTTTCCCGCTGTAAAAGTTGAGCAATTTTATGCCGAACAACTCGCCCATCAACGTCGCAATGTGCTCTATAATGATTATATTGATGGTATAAATCGCACGGATTTCAAAGTTTATTTCAAAAAGAAAAACATGCCGGCAGAATTATGCTCAACCGGCGAACAAAAAGCTTTATTAGTCAGCATTATTTTAGCGCAAACAAAATGCCAAATTTTGGATAAAGGATTTGCACCGATTCTTTTGCTTGATGAAGTGACAACACACTTGGACGATAAAAAACGCGACGCTCTTTTAAAAAAAATTGCCGACTTGCATTTGCAAGCTTGGATAACATCAACCGAACCGCAAAATTTTGACACCATAAAAAATATTTCTCAATTTTTTGAAGTTAAAAACAATCAGATTCTACAAAAATAAATTAACTTATTTAAATATAAGAAAAACGCCGGTTATATCGCCGTCCTCTTTACAAGCTTTCGCGGCACTTACCGGTGAAATCGGCAGCTGCCGATAAGGCAGCTGGAAGTTGGTAAGCTATTACAAGTAAAATAGTGTAGCATATTAGCATATAGCACATTTTGCTACCTTCCAGCTATTTGCCAGAAGGTGCTTTTACGTCTTTTTCCGACGTACTTGTAAGAGGCTACCACACCCCAGACAGACTATCGCCCATCCACCTTTACTTTTATAAGCAAACCTCATAAAAGTAAAGATGATTTTTATTTGACATTTTCTATCCCCTCGCCTAAGCTTTGAACAAATTTAATAAAGGGAAAAACATGCGCTATAAAATTACGGTGGAATATGACGGAACTCATTTAGTCGGTTGGCAAAAACAAAAGGACGGACCAAGTGTGCAAGAATTTTTAGAAAAAGCTGTTTTAGGTTTTTCACACCAAAACACAGAAGTTTTTGGCGCTGGACGCACCGATGCCGGTGTTCACGCTTTAGGTCAAGTAGCACACTTTGATTTAGATTTGGATTTAAGCGAATATAAAATAATGGAGAGTCTAAATGCTTTGTTGAGAGAGTTGCAAGCTCCGGTAAGCGTGTTGCAGGCAGAAAAAGTGCCAACGAGTTTTCACGCGCGCTTTTCTGCTATCGGCAGAGGCTATATTTATCGCATTTTAAACCGGCGTGGTCCCAGTCCTTTGCTAACAGACAGAGTTTGGCGTGTGCCGTATCCGCTGGATATTGAAGCCATGCGGCGAGGCGCACAATATTTATTAGGAAACCACGACTTTAGTTCATTCCGTGGCGCCGGTTGTCAGGCTAAAAGTCCGGTAAAAACTTTAGATAAACTAGATATTGAAAAAGCCGGCGAGGAAATTATTTTTAAGGTGGAAGCACGCTCGTTTATTTATCATCAGGTACGTAACATGGTCGGTACACTGAAAGAAGTCGGCAACGGCAGGCTAAAACCCGAAGATGTCAAAATAATTTTGGAGGCTCGCGACCGCACTAAAGCCGGCATCAGCGCCCCCGCCTGCGGCTTGTATTTAAACAAGGT
>JBNMLT010000229.1:0-1584 GCA_050874965.1 Alphaproteobacteria bacterium | reverse complement strand
TTGTAAATCTTATCCTTTTTGTCTTGGTTATAATAGCTTTTTTAGCTGTTTTAGGACGTTTTCAATGTTCATGCGGGACAAACTGTTCTCTGCTCTCTGGTTTTCAAAAATGGCTGAGCCGTTTTAATAATTTTTTGGGCGGCAGCAGTTGTCAATCAGACTCATGCTGCTGCCAAAATTCAAAGATATTTTGTGTTATATTTTCAGTCGTTATGGCTATTTTAGGGTTAGCAATCTTGTTTTCGCTTTAGAAAGCTGAGTTATTAAAAAAACTGCGGAAGTGTCAAAACTTCTGCGGTTTTTTGTTTAATTATGATAAATTTGTCAAATTTTCTTGACTTTGGGTTGACATAATGCTAAATATAAAAATTGATTTAGTATTATTTTATGTTTTATCAATTTTTTTACATATATTATGGAGAGTAAGGTTAAGACTTTGGAGAATGTTATTTCTGATGAACATATTGGAGATAACGAGCCGCAATCTGTTGCAACAGCAGAGACGGAGCCGGTTCAGGCAATACTTAAAAAGCCGGAATATGTTATTATAACCGATGTTCCATTGGTATATTATAACGAAACGGCAAAAACATTGTCTATTGAGGCAGTATTGGATTTGAACCGTAAAAATGAGCTTTTCGGAGTGTATTTTTCTTGCGGTTTGGTGCTGGGATTGAATATAAAATTCAATTCAGGCGGTTCTTTTGAAAATGCTCTCAAACAAGCTGCCGAATTAAAGTGCAACGGTGTTTCCGGGCGTCTTCCCTCTAAAAATGAACAAGTCTATCTGAGCCTTGTGGCCGAAACCGAAGAGTACGACAGATTTGTTAACACTATTAAAGTTCTGCACAGCAACGGAATTAAAGCTGCTTGCTGGGACGGAAGTTTTTGGTGCTGTGAGGGTGGAAGCAAAAACAACGGATTTTGCTTGGAATTGGATCATGATAACCGCAGTTTTAAGCGTAAAGATGAAGAAAACGTAATAGCTTCGCGTTTTGCTGTGTTTTTTGATTTTGATGACGAACAAAAGCAAAAGTTAGCTGACTTGCCGCTGGATAATGATTATTTGGTTAAAACTGAATTAGCTGTGGTGTATTTGGATAAAAAAAACTATAAGCTTAGTGTTACCAAAGGATTGGATTTGGGTAAAAAAGATGCCGCTTGGGCATTGCAGCTGAAAACCGGAGAAATCATAGAGCTTTGCCGCAAATATCGTTCGTATGAAGATGCGTGGGAGCTGGTTAATAACTTTGCTTACCACAACTTTAATGGACTGAATTTTATTTCTGAAAATGAAATGAACAGCATACTTACTACAGATATTTCTGCCGTGGAAAGTGATTTTAACAAAACTGTTGAAACGCTGTCGCAATACGGAATAAATGCTGACAAGTTTGGCGGGCGGTGTTGGTTAAGCGGAGCTAAGGAATATGACGGCTGCGTAAAATATGCCGCGCTAAACAAGTTGGACTTTTGGCTGGGGCAAAGTGATAGCATTGACATTGTTCCTCCGAAGCAGGATGATTTTATTGACCGTATTGTAGTGCAAAATATTAGTCATGCTGTCAAAACGCCATATCCGAT
>JBNMLT010000228.1:0-1589 GCA_050874965.1 Alphaproteobacteria bacterium | reverse complement strand
AGCCCCTCGCAGCTTTTTGATAGTTTTTACTCATCGTAAAGCCTCCTCTATCTCTGTTATTCCGCCACTAGTGTAAAAACAACGGTCGTTTTTTTTACACACTTTTTCTTTGCCTAACTATTTGTTTTTATACAAAAATACCTCTGAAATATGCAAAAATTCATTGACAAAATACTGAAAGTTTACATAATAAAAATGTTAATTTATATTTATGTTGAACTTAATATAATTTTGTTATGGCTAATTTGATTATTGAACATCTTTTACCGCGCATAAAAGCATTTTGTCCGGAGGGTACGGAAATTACCGTAAAGGAGATTCCTATTAGAGCAACTCGCGTTTTGTATTTGCTTTTGATTAAGCATGACTGCCAGATTACGGATGTTGACAGCTGGGCGATCCAAAACATTTATCCTCTTTTCTTTAAGATTTATTATTTTTTAGAAAGGGAAAAAGATAAAGGGACGGCTGATGTGGGGAAAATCCGCCTGCTGTTTTGCAACGGCAGCAACTTTGTGCTGAATGTGCATGTCGGCTCCAATGTTTTGGAGGAATGCGCGGGACTGCAGCAGCTTGATGTTTACGGCTATAATGACCGTATGACCCGCTATGTGGGGCGTGTGGAGAATATTGACAATGTGGTGCAATGTTTAATCAACCGCCGAAAAATCTTTTAAACGGCTTGATGCTGATAAAAAATAAACCCCGGAAACAAAAATTTCCGAGGTTTATTTTTTTGAAAGGAAGCTTTCCTTATTACATTTTCTCTACCTGAGAAAATTCTAATTCAACCGGTGTGTAGCGGCCAAAAATAGAAACCGAAACTTTTAAGCGGTTCTTTTCGGTGTCAATATCTTCCACAATGCCGACAAACGAAGCAAACGGACCGTCAATAACGCGGATTTGCTCGCCGGTTTCAAAGTTTACATTAGTCTGCGGACGCTCCAAACCCTCTTGAACCTGATTCATAATTTTTTGCACTTCAGCATCGCTGATTGGCTGCGGCTTGTTGCGGCTGCCCAAAAATCCGCTGACGCGCGGAGTATTCTTTACAACCAGCCAAGTTTCATCGGTCAATTCCATTTTTACTAAAATATATCCCGGGAAAAACTTGTGTTCCGCATTAACTTTTGTTCCTTTGCGGATTTCCACCACATTTTCAGTCGGTACAAAAACTTCAAGGATTTTATCTTCCATTTTTTTTAGAGTTGCTTGTTCACGCAAGGATTCGGCAACTTTCTTTTCCGAACCGGAATAAACATTTACAACATACCAGCGAGCAGCCATTTATTAAACTCCTATCCTAACATCAAAATTTTATCTACGCCCCAAGCCAAAACGGCGTCAACCACAAAGAAAAACACCGTAGCAATGGCAACCAATGTCACAACCATAGCGCAAGACGGCACTACTTCTTTTTTGGTAGGCCAAGTAACTTTTTTTACTTCCTGCTTAACCTGACGCAGAAACTGAATCGGACTAATACTCATTTCAAACCTTTTCTTATTAAATTGACAGAGCATATTTCTATACTCTAACTCATTGCTGCTAACATATTAAATTATTTTTTGTCTGTCAATAACATAATT
>JBNMLT010000227.1:0-1591 GCA_050874965.1 Alphaproteobacteria bacterium | reverse complement strand
GCAGAGTTTCCGCATTATTTTATATATTTATTTCTTTTTTCCGCCGCTGTTTTTGCTTTAGTATGCAACTATATTACAGACAGCATTTTTATAAACATGATCAAATTTTGCTTTATTACTAGTTTTTTCCTTAACTTAATTATACTTTCTTTTAGTAATAACATTCATACATTAAAAATGCTACATCTCATAGAAAATTCCGAAAACAAATCTATACTCAACTGCCATGACCTATTTTATGTTTGGGAGCCTCTGCATCATTATTATTGGTTTTATCCTTACATGTCGGCTATAGACAGTGTTCCATTCAACAGGTATCCAGAATTTGATATAAACAATTATCTACAAAGCTATAAAATTGAATATATCCATATGCAAAAGAATCTAAAATGCTTCGTAGATCTAAAAGAAGAAGTTCTGCCGCAAGATAACTTAAAAAATGCTAAAAATTTTGTCATAAAACCGGAAATCTACGATAAATATGAAGAAATTGATAACAATCTTTTCAAAATAAAACCCACACCTTAAAACATGTCTTAAATTATTATCGTTTTTAAGTCGCGTGTTGTTCTTGAACTCGGCTTATGATTTACTTCATAAAAAATTTATAAAAAAACTCTTGACTTAGAGTATACTCTAATTGTTACGCTTCTAAAAAATAAGTCAAAGGAGGTTAAATTGCTGAAAAAAATTTTAAGCACACTTGTTCTAGGAACATCTTTATTTTTAGGAGAAAATGCTATGGCTGAAAATGCTTTAAACAATAAACAACAATCCATTGCCGAAGTGGCCGCCTACGCCGCCAGAGGCGATCAAACAGGATTGAAACAAGCTTTGATTGACGGATTTAACAAAGGCATAACGGTTAATGAATACAAAGAAATTTTAACTCAAGTTTACGCTTATTGCGGTTTTCCACGAAGTTTAAATGCTCTAAATACTTTAATGAGCTTAGAAGAAGAGCGTGACAACAAAGATAAACAAGGTTCTTTGCCTAAAACCAAACCACAAGGAACAAGTCTGGAATTTGGCACTGAGAATCAAACTAAATTGGTGGGAACACCGGTAAAAGGTAAATTATTTGAATTCGCGCCAGCGATTGATGAATATTTGAAAGCTCATTTGTTTGGTGACATTTTTGCCCGTGACAATATTGATTGGCAAACCCGCGAATTGGCCACTATTGCTATGTTAGCCACGCTAAACGGAGCGGAAAGCCAGCTTAACAGCCATATAAACATTGGCAAACACAATGGTTTGACTGACGCACAAGTAGCCGAAATTTTAAGCATAGCTTCCGAAACCGCGGCTAAAAACGTTCTTTTTGGTTTTGGTTCAGAAAATATTGCCTACGCTAAATATTTTATTGGTAAAAGCTATTTACAACCGTTAACCAATGATGGTGTTCATATCGCCAATGTCACATTTGAGCCAAAATGTCGCAACAACTGGCATATTCATCACAAAGGTGGACAAATTTTACTGGTTACAGCCGGACGCGGTTATTATCAAGAATGGGGAAAACCTGCACAAGAATTACATGCCGGTGATGTTGTAAATATTCCTGCCGAAGTAAAACATTGGCATGGCG
>JBNMLT010000226.1:0-1622 GCA_050874965.1 Alphaproteobacteria bacterium | reverse complement strand
GTCTGTAATATTGTCATATATTTTTTATTAAAGGGTAAAGATGAAAGTTTTAATTCAAAAGGTTTTAAGCGCTTCCGTTACCGTAGACAATCAAAAAGTTTCGGAAATTGGCAAAGGTTTTTTGTTATTTATCGGCGTTGAAAAAAATGACGACACGGCTCAAGCCGACTATTTGGCCAAAAAAATTTCTAATTTGCGCATTTTTGAAGATGAAAACAACAAAATGAACTTGTCTATTAAAGATGTTGGCGGAGAAATATTGGCCGTTTCGCAATTTACATTGGCCGCCGATTTAAGCCGCGGCAACCGCCCTGGATTTGAAACAGCGGCACATCCCGATGAGGCCAAACCTGTTTACGAATATTTTGTAAAACAATTGCAAGCACTCGGTTTTTCTGTGAAAACAGGAATTTTTCAAGCGGATATGAAAGTGGCGCTTATCAACGACGGCCCCTGCACTTTTGTTTTGCAAAAATAATAAAAAAGTCAAAAATATTAAAAAGCATATATTGACAAATTAAATAAAATTAACTAAAAATTAGTCGCTAGCAATTTATATTGTCCGCTATGGATAAAAATCGATTTTTTAAGGAAAGTTATGTCAGATAAAGAAAATCAGGACTTGTACGAAAACGACAGTACAGACTCCGTTGCCATGGATGCTATGAGCACGGCTTTTAGACACCTTATCGCTAAAGGTAAAAATCTTGGATATATCACAATGGAAGAGCTAAACAAAGTTCTGCCACCGGATAAACAATCTTCTGATAAATTAGAAGATATTATGTCTTCTATTTCAGACATGGGCATTAATATTATCTCCGAATCTGATGAAGAAAATGCCGAAGAGGAAAATTCAGAAGATTTTGATTATAATGAAGATGAAGAAGATGCTGATGAAGACGTTAGCAATCTAGACGCGAAAGATTTGGGGCATTCAGATGATCCCGTGCGTATGTACCTTAAAGAAATGGGCTTGGTTGAGCTGCTTTCTCGTGAAGGTGAAATAGCCATTTCAAAACGTATTGAAGCCGGTAAAACCGTTATGATCGGCGGCTTGTGCGAAAGTCCTATGACAATTAAAGCTATTTCGGATTGGCGCGATGAACTTGTTGCCGGAACAATGCAACTTAGAGATATTGTCGATTTGGAAGTTATGTATGGCGATGACACCGAAGCTATGGTGTATGACGATGAAACTGAAAATTCCGGTGTGGATGATTTAGAAAAAGTAACCAAAGAACTCAATGAAAAAAATCTTGATGAAATTGATGATGATTTGGATACAGACATTGAGTTGGATGACGACGTCGCTGATGAAATTGATGATGATGCTGACGACATTGAAAACTTGGACGATGAAGACAATTCGGAAGAAAATGGCGATGAAAATGATGAAGAAGGCGGAAGTCACACTTCTACCTCTGTTTCGGCCATGGAAAGCATGTTGTTGGAACCTGTTTTGGAAACACTTAATAAAATATCCAGCTATTATGATGATTTGAAAAAAGTTCAAAGTCAACGCATGGCTTCGATTCTGTCCGGTCGCAAAATTATCCCGTCCACCGAAAAGAAATATTTGAAACTAAAAAAAGAACTCGTGGAATTGATGAGTTCAATTC
>JBNMLT010000225.1:0-1642 GCA_050874965.1 Alphaproteobacteria bacterium | reverse complement strand
GCTCTATTGAAAAAAGATTAAACAATCCTGATGAAGACGCCTTATTGCGTGACATAAAGCACCTTTCTCCGGCTTATTACCCTTATATTGGTCCGGTTTTACACACAATCCCCGGTCTTTCAGGAAAAATCTTGGATCTTCCGGGGATAAAAGAAACAAAAAATCAATTTCCCCAAAAAATTGCTTCTGTTTTTTCTGATTTGCCTAACATAGAATTTGCCTCGCCTGAACTTTATATCTATCTTATGCCACAAATTTTTGGCGAAGGCCTGAACACCATGGAATTTCCGCAAATTACCAGACAACGGCCCAATATTCCTCCAGTCCGCATTAAAAAAGAATTTTTAAAAAATGTACTTAAGCAGGTTCCAACTTCTGATTTTGCCGTTAACCATAAGTCCAAACCTAAATCAAAAGGTGTTCGTCATTACACGGCAACAGCGTCAACACCTTTATCTGCTGCTGATGTAGAGGCTTTTGTAAATACTTTGGACGGCTTGCATAAATTTGACAGCGCACAAAACAAAATGAAATTTATTTCGTTGAACGGGCTTTTTATTTATTGGGATGGAAAAAACGGAATCGATAAAAACGTTTCCTTTTTAAAAGGTGTGGTAAACCCTTGCCAAACCATTGCGAGAAAAATTAAATGGAGCGGCCAACGCATGGATTTTCAAAAAATTATAGGAACAGAAGCTTTTGGACTGGACGACTGGGCTTATACTTGCGATAAAACGCTCAAAGCCTATCGCGCCCTAAGTCAGAATAACGCCACGATTTCGGCACTCAATATTTTGAAAAAAGGCTATGCTTACAAACTTATCAATCAGCAAAACTATTACACACCACAAGAACGTCTGATGCATAAATATTTTATTGAAGCAACCATTCAGCTGTACCAGTCAAATAAAAACGACATGAATGCCGTCGCTTCTTATCGCCAGAAATTAAAACAAAAACTGAAAAATTTTGACACAAACATTTTGGGAACACCACTGATTCTGCCATAAAAATTTATAAAAAAACTCTTGCATTTCCTGCAGATACTCTGTATAAACTCTAATCAGATGAACTTTAATTAAAGGTATAAAAAAATGGCAAGAGTTACTGTTGAAGATTGTATTGATAAAATTCCAAACCGCTACGACTTGGTTATGATTGCTGCCCAGCGCGCCCGTGACATCTCTTCCGGCGCTCCGTTGTGCGTCGATCGTGATAATGATAAAAACTCTGTTGTTGCGTTGCGTGAAATTGCTGAAAATCGTGTAAGCATTGAAGATTTGCAAAAATCTTTGGTAATGGGCTTGCAAAAATACGTTGAGGTTGAAGAACCAGAAGATGAAGAAGTTGAAATTTTAGCCGCAGAAAAAGAACTGGCTGACATGGACGGACAATTTTCCAGTGATATGATTAGTGATGAAGATTTGAATGAATCGATGCAAGTTCACGGCGGCGATGAAGATGACGCTGATTTAAATCTTGATTCCGACGCGTCTGATATTGACTTTGACGACGATGCCGACTTAAACGGCGATATGTTGGATGATAATTTAGGCGATGAAGACGATTTAGATTAATTTTTATCAAAAAAAATTAACACTTCATAAAGCAAAACGTATTATATATTATACAAATGTTTTGC
>JBNMLT010000224.1:0-1651 GCA_050874965.1 Alphaproteobacteria bacterium | reverse complement strand
CAACATTTCAATCATTGAACGACCGGACTGTTCTTCATATTTATAATTATTCATTGTTTTTCTCTTCCATAATTCTTGTTAACACAAAAAAAGCCACCGATAAGGCAGCTGGAAGTTGGAAACTACTGATCAAAAATAGTGTAGCATATTAGCTATGTTTATAGCCTATTTTGCTACCTTCCAGCCATATGACCAGAAGGCACGCACAAAATTTACGCCCTTGTACAAAGACGTTTGACCAAAGAGGTTTCCACACCCCAGACAGACTATCGCCCATCCGTTAAACATTTTAACAAAGATGTTTTATAATGTAAAGAATATTTTTAAATTATCCTTTTTAGATGTGCTAACATCTTGTTTTTTTGTTGTTTGAAATGCTTCAGAATGTTCAATTTTGACAATTTCCGTGTGATAGTGGTCAATAATGTGCATAAGTTTGTGCCAAAAACCTTCTTCATAGGCCACAATTGTTCCCCATACGGCCATAATAAACATTAAGACGGTCGAAATACTTTCAGCTATGTCCAGTTTTTCTTTAAGCGTGTATTTTTGTTTTGAATTTTGCATATGAATTAAATATGCATTTTATTTTGGAAAACAAGGTTGTTATTTGGCATAGCCAATCGGTTGATGGGCTATGGTGAATTCATCGGCGCGCAAATTTAAGGCTTTGGCCATTTTGTCGTCGTGAGGCAAACCGCGAATAACTGTGCCCAATCCTTTGGCGACGGCGTATAAATAGACATTTTGATAAGCTGAACCGGCGTGCGCAAAGCCCCATGTTTGGTCTGAACTAACATAAATCAAATGAATAGGGGCGTTCAAAATATAATTTTGTCTTTCTGCCAAATAGGGCAGCATATTTTTATCCGACACTTTTTCCAGTTGATTTTCTTTGGCGTTATACAACCAAGCGCCGTCGGCGTTTAAAACATAAACTTTTAGATTTTGATTGTTACGAGCGGTTGGAATGGTTATTTTGCCATAAGCGTTAACCCCAACCGCGCTCCAGAGTATTTCACTCAAGGTTTCATCATCCACGCGTTTATCAAAATTGTAGTCTCTGACGGATTGTCTGGCGTTTATTATTTGCAATAACGGCTGAGACGAGTCGTCTAAATCCGGTTCCGGTAATTTTTTAATGTCGGCTGCTTGCGCTAAAAATGTTCCAAAAATACATAATGTTAGAGTGGTGCTAAAAAGTTTGTTCATGTTTTTTTCCTTGAATTGGCGCAAAAAATTAAATAGCGGCAAAATGTTGTTGGATAAGCTGATGAATTTCAAGCATGTTGTCGCTAACGGCAAAGGCGCCATCGTGGCGACAGGCGTCGGCGTATTCCGGCGTGTTGTGTCCTGTGGCGCCAATATAGGCGATAACCGGAATGTTTGCCGCTTTTGCCGCTTTTATGCCAGCCAGAGAATCTTCAATCACCAAACATTGCGCCGGTTCAAATTCCAGTTTGCGCGCGGCGTATAAAAAAATGTCGGGCGCGGGTTTGCCGTTGGGCACCATATAGGCGGTAAATGTGTTTTTATCGTTAAAATACTTGTCCAGACCAAGTTTGAAGGTTTTTTTGTTGTGCTTTTCAATGGTGGCGCCGGTGGCAACGCATTGCGCAAAGTTTTTATCATCCAGAATTTGCTCGATGTT
>JBNMLT010000223.1:0-1656 GCA_050874965.1 Alphaproteobacteria bacterium | reverse complement strand
GGTTATTGAATACTACTCAAGATAATCTGCTTTACAGCGAATTTAGAAGCCTGCCGTTTGGTAGGCTTTTTTTGTGAACAAAGAACAAGACGCCCCTATGATTTTCTTATCATGTTAAATTTTGCACAAAAAACTTGACAAAACGCACAAAATATACTAAATAGTTAAGCATATTTCATATAATTATGTCTTATTTAATTTTTTTGCTTTATGATTTCTAATAGTTTGTTACTTACTATCGTATGCTTTGCCATATTGATTGCCGCTGGAATCATTTTTTTTCTGGTAGTTGCCTTTTTAAGTAAAATTTTTGGCTCTTGTTTTTACCACCCTAAACCAGAAGATTATTATTCCAAGGATGCTGAGGCAGCGGAAGACAACGCAGGTTGTTTTATAATAATCATTCTAGCTCCGCTTCTAGTGTTGTTTATATATTGGCTTTTTACGTATGTCCTTTTTCCTCCGGAATTAGCCAATAGTGTAAAAGACTTTGTTAACTCAATATTTTTTGCAAAAGTAAAATAGAACCTCCGTAGACCAAACTTTTTTATTCTGTTCCAAAAACCACCAATTAAAATGGTGGTTTTTGTTATATATTCCCCTTCGCAATTGCTACGAAAAAGGCCCAAACAAAGTAACAAAACCTTATTTGAGCCTTTTTTATTTTTTAACTAAGCATTATTTATATTGGGACATGTATTCCAACAAAGTATGCTTGTCATTGACGTTTTTCTGAGCTTTTTCCAGCAATTCTTCATATCGTTCCGGATTCATCTTATTGACAACCTGAAAACGTGTTTCACTGGACATAAAGTCTGCCAATGGTTTAGAAGGCGCCTTTGAATCCAAAGTCAGTGGAGCTTTGCCAGCCGCTTCATTTACTGGATTGAAACGGAACAAAGGCCAACTGCCAGTTTCTACGGCGTTCTTTTGGTGAGCCAAACCATCAGCCATATTCAAACCTTGATTAATGCATGGGCAATAAGCAATAATCAAAGACGGACCATCATAGGCTTCAGCCTCGTTCATCGCTTTAATAACCTGCATATCGTTGGCACCCATAGCCACTTGAGCCACATAAACATTGCCATAAGACATAGCAATCATAGCCAAATCTTTTTTCGGTAGTTCCTTACCGGCTGTGGCAAATTTAGCAGAAGCGCCCATCGGAGTTGCCTTTGATTGTTGACCACCTGTATTGGAATATACACCGGTATCAACGACCAAAATATTCACATTGCGACCAGAGGCGATAACATGGTCAACACCGCCAAAGCCAATATCATAGGCCCAACCGTCACCACCGATAATCCATACGGATTTTTTAATCAGGTAGTCGGCAATTTCACTCAAGTGTTTCGATTCTTCACTATTCATTGTTGCCAATTTAGCGCGCAACTCAGCAACATTATCACGTTGAGCGTCAATTTCCATATCGTTGGATTGAGGATTACTCAAAATCTTTTCAGCAACTTCACCCAATTCGGCTTTCATTGATTCAAGCAAAGTTTTGGCGGTAATTTCTTCGTGATCAATAGAAATACGCATACCCAAACCAAATTCGGCATTATCTTCAAACAAAGAGTTTGCCCAAGCCGGACCATGGCCTTTTTCATCTTTGCAATATGGCGTTGTCGGCAAGTTACCGGAATAAAT
>JBNMLT010000222.1:0-1674 GCA_050874965.1 Alphaproteobacteria bacterium | reverse complement strand
TCTTTAGCTGCTTTTTCCTTATTTTTACGACTAACATAGCGTTTTGCCATTTTAACGGCGTTATCATAATTTGACGCTGTAGAAATGTCAGACAAACGGACGTGCGCATTGGCAAAAGCTTGGTGCAAAACACGTTTTGGCTGAGTTTTTATATTAGAAATAATGACTTTAGTTTGTGTCTGATGCATTTTCTGAATAAATTCCACAATCAAATTGGCTCCGCTGGCATCAATCATTGAAACGTGCCCCATTCGGATAATCACCACATTCGGCTGGTTTTCAAGTTGACGGAAAAATTCTGAAATTTGCGTTACCACACCAAAGAACAACGGACCGGCAACTCGCACAACAACAATACCTTTATCATGCAAATCTTGAGCCACTTCACTTTCATCATCCGGTAAGGCTTCATCCATATTAGCCAGTTCAATTTCCTTACTCATACGATGCATAAAGATAACCGCGGCCATAATAAAGCCCACAGCAATTGCGGCGCTCAAATTAACAACAACGGTCAAGATCACAGTCACCAGCAAAGTATATCTATCCCCTGGTAGCAACTTTATTAAACCGTACATTTTATCCAAATTAAGCATATTCCAACCAATCATAATCAAAATCAAGGCTAAACTGGACAAAGGAATATATTTAACCAACGGTGATAAAAAGAACATAAATATCAGCAAAAACACAGATTGCATCATTCCAGAAACCGAAGAATAAGCGTTTGCCTTATAGTTTGTCGCCGTTCTGGCAATGGCGCCTGTCGCCGGCAAACCAAAAAAGGCAGCAGCGGCAATATTAGCCAAACCTTCACCCACTAATTCAGCGTTTGGATTATGAACATCACCACTCATACTATCTACAACTTTAGCGCTTAGCAGAGATTCCACCGCAGCTAAAAATGCCACGGTCAAAGCACTTGGGAAAACCAACTTGAACAAAGCCAAACTCATTTTAGGAAACTCCGGAGCTGGAAGCATTTTAGGCAAATCACCATATTTACTACCGATTGTTTCAACCGGTAAATTGAATATGCATGTTACCAGAGTTGTTACAACCAAAATAGCCAAATAAACCGGAATTTTTGGTGTAAATTTTTTAATTCCCAAATACAGGGCTAACGACAAAAAGCCAATAAAAGCCGCTGCCCAGTTTGCTTGAGGCAAACTGATAGCATACGTGTACCAACGCTGCAAAAAGTCGCTTGGAATATCATCTCTGGTCAAACCTAAAAAATCTTTCATTTGCGAAGTGATAAGGATTAAACCGATACCGGCGGTAAAACCAATAATAACCGGGTACGGAATATATTTTATATAACTACCCAATTTCATAAATCCGGCAACCATCAACAAAACACCTGTCAAAATCATTGTAGCAATCAAGCCATTATAGCCATAATTATGCAAAACTTCTAAAACCACAATGGCAAATGCACCGGTTGGTCCGCCAATTTGGTAACGAGATCCTCCCATTAATGCAATAACAAAGCCGGCAATAATAGCCGTGTACAAACCTTGTGCCGGCGTCAAACCACTGGCAATTGCCAACGCCATGGCAAGCGGCAATGACACAATACTAACTGTCAACCCAGAAATACAATCGCGTTTAAATAATGATAGGCTATAACCTTTCCGTAAAATTTCCACAGATTTAGGCGTATAATCAGCC
>JBNMLT010000221.1:0-1696 GCA_050874965.1 Alphaproteobacteria bacterium | reverse complement strand
GTAGATAAAGTGGTTTCTAGCTGCGAGAAAAATCCTAATGTACATAAGACGTACATGAATTTTTTGAGACAGCGTAAAACCGCTTTAGATGCGCCGCTACACGCGGTTTCCTCTGGACGTTCCATGATTGAAATGCTCGGCGTTTTGGCCATCATCGGTGTGCTGAGCGTTGGTGGTATTGCCGGCTATTCCAAGGCTATGATAAAATTTAAAACAAACACTCTTCTGCAACAAATCTCCACAATCATTTCAAATACGCAAATTCTCTACGCGCAACAAAAAGGTCATGAAGGTTTGAATAATGAAACAGCCATTCAAATGGGCGTAATTCCTGAGGAACTTATCAGTAGTGATGGTCAAACTTTAATAGATGCTTTTGGAGATGAATTTCAAATAACTGATTGGGGCACCAACTCTTGGATTTACCTTGCTTTTGGGATACAAACCACAGAAAAATGTTTGGCTATTGTGAATGCAGACTGGAATGTTTTTAATCCTTTGATAGTTGCATTATTATCTAAAGATGGTATTGGAGAATGTTTAAACTATTGCTCAAACAGATATGAAGGCAAAGATTCTGATTCCGCATGCGATGGAAGTTCAGGAAAAGTAGTCGAAAAGCTGCCATTTTCACCATCTGACGCCGCTCAAATTTGTTCATCATGTTCAGCCGAAGAGCCTTGTTATTTGATATTACTAACAGACTAAACAGCTTATCCTTCAAAAAAAAGAGCCTCAAAGGCTCTTTATTTCATAAATTTTTCAATTTTTGTTGCAAGGCACGCAACTCGCTGATAGCATCGCATATCGGTGACAAATCAATCGGCGGCAGTTCCGGCTCTTCCACTTTGTGCGGCAAGGGTTCCAGCCCCAAAGGCAAATCAGGCTCCTCTTCAAAAAAATCTTTTTGAATTTCTTCTTCACCCAAAAGATTTTTCAAACCTTTTTCTTTAATAAGACGTTGCGCCCCTTCAATGGTATAGCGATTTCCATAAAGCAAACTTTTAATCAGCTTTAAAACTTCAACATCGTCCGGTCGATAATAACGACGTCCGCCACTTGCTTTCATTGGTTTTATTTGCGTGAATTTTGTTTCCCAAAAACGCAACACATGAGTAGCCACACCCAATTCGTCCGCCACTTCGGCAATTGTTCTAAAAGCAGATTTAGACTTATTTACCACAACCATAAGCGCAACCCTTCATCTTCGCTTGTGTTTAAGCGTTGACAGCCTTTCTCAAAATTTGAGAAGGTTTAAAAGAAATAACCGTTCTTGGTGTGATTTCAGCTTCTTTACCCGTTTTAGGATTACGGCCGATACGCGCATTTTTTTTACGCAAACTAAATGTGCCAAACGAAGATATTTTAACATCATGTCCGTTTACCAATTCATCTCTGATTTCATCCAAAATCATATCCAAAACATCACCGGAATCTTTTCGAGACAAACCGATTTCTTCATAAATTGCTTCAGTAATACTGATGCGGGTAATTGTTTTCATTTCATCCTTCCTAAAAATTAAAGATTAATCTAAACTGATGCAACAGTAGCATATATTTTGCCAAAACAAAACATTTTCATCAATAAATCAACAGTTTTTTAACTACTCGGCAAATTTTTTTATTTCTCGCACAAAACGAGGATTTTTTCCAAGCCTTGACAATACTTCATAACTGATTGTTCCGGCATCTCTGG
>JBNMLT010000220.1:0-1719 GCA_050874965.1 Alphaproteobacteria bacterium | reverse complement strand
ATTTTCATTCGTTGGAAGATCGAATCGTGAAAAATTTTTTCAAGGAAAATGGTGGTAAAAGAATTCGTGTTTCCAAATATGCGCCGGAATTGGTGCGGGACAATCATTTATTTGCCGAAGTTTCTAAAGTTGTGATGCCAACATCGGACGAATGTTTAAAAAATCCGCGCGCTCGGTCGGCTAAGTTAAGATACGCGGTGAAGGGATAAAACATGGGAAGTATTAAAACAGCAATGGTTGTATTGTGGTTGACATTCTTTTTATTTGTCGCCGTTGGTTCGTCTGTTTTAAAAAACAGAGTGCAAGTTTTGGAACGCCGACTGGCAACAATTAATGAAAATATTCAAAAGGATATTCAAAATATTCATGTGTTGAAGGCTCAATGGAGTTTGTATAACACTCCGGATAGACTTCAAAAATTGGCTTATGAGCAATTATCATTGGAAAAAGCAAAACCTGAACAAATTATTAACTATTCGGCTTTACACTTTAATTATGAAGACGAAACGGTCGGGGAACAGGTTTTCCCTCATAAAAAAAGTTTAACAACATTGGTTAAAGCTGAGGTTAAAAAGAAATAACATGGGGTTTAATGTAAGTTTTTCTAAAAGAAACGACGAACGTTTTTATCTTCCAGGACAGGAGATAAGAATTGCTCGAGGTGTTGTTTCTTCCAGAAGCTTTACATCAGAGGGAGATAATGTTTCAACATGCCGAAATCGCACATGGATTGCCATGTTGCTGTTTGCGGCATGTTATTGCATTTTAGGCGCGCGTGTGACTTATGTTTGCTTGGGCAACGGTATCAATATTGACACGGCAATTGTGGATCCATTGACGCAAGATGAGGATGTTATCCATTTTAAGAATCCAGTAAAACGCGCGGATATTATGGATAGAAACGGTGAAATTATTGCAACCTCATTGCCGACAGTGAATCTTTTTGCGAACACAAAACTGGTTAAAAACCCACAAGATGTAGCTGAAAAACTTAATGAACTTTTCCCTGAAATTTCTTATGAGCGTTTATTTGATTTATTAAGTCGTAAAAAAAGTTTTGTTTATTTGAAGCGGAATTTATCTCCAACTCAAAAAGCTAAAGTAAACGCGTTAGGTATTCCGGGGTTGGAATTTGAAGATTGTGAAAAAAGAGTATATCCACATAAAAATCTTTTTGCTCATGTATTGGGAAATACAAGTGTTGATAACAAAGGTGTTTCAGGTTTGGAAAGTTATATGGATGATCGGTTGACAACATCTACAAAGCCAATCAAACTTTCAGTGGATTTAGGAATACAAAATACTATTCGCGAAGAACTGGAGGCAGGAGTCGAACATTTTAAGGCTGAAGGCGCAGCGGCAATTTTAATGGATGTGAATACCGGTCAAATTGTGTCAATGGTTTCTGTTCCGGATTTTAATCCGAATGAGAGTCTAAAAGTTTCAGATAGAGCCATGTTTAATTTCGCCACAAAAGGCGTCTATGAGGCTGGTTCAGTGTTTAAGGTTTTTAACACGGCAATGTGTTTGGATAGTGGAAAAATTGATGTAAACAGCCGATTTGACACATCAAAGCCAGTTTATTTTGGTCGTTATCGAGTGTCGGATCCGCATGGCTCCCACAAAATGCTTACACCTGAGGATATTTTGGTGGAATCTTCAAATATTGGCTCCACTTTAGAGATTATGCAGGTTGGAAAGCAGTATCAACGGGCATTT
>JBNMLT010000219.1:0-1722 GCA_050874965.1 Alphaproteobacteria bacterium | reverse complement strand
TTGACGGAGTTGTTGGGGTTTCGGCTGGCGCTATACATGGTTGTTCATTTGTTTCCGGTCAACATCGGCGGAGCATTGATTATACTTTGGCTTACGCCGGAGATAAAAAATATATGAGTTGGTATTCTTTTTTTACAACCGGAAATATTGTGAATGAAGAATTTTGCTATCATACTTTACCGGAAAAATTATTTCCGTTTAATCATCTGAATTTTGAAAAAAGTTCAACAAATTTTTATGTGACTTGCAGCAATTTAAAAACGGGATTGCCGGAATATATTAAATGTGCAAAAATGGATAAAATAGGCTTGGCTTATTTAAGAGCGTCGGCGTCTATGCCATTCGTATCACGTATATCAGAAATTAACGGGCAAAAATATTTAGACGGCGGTATTTGTGATAGTATTCCTCTGTTGGCTTTTCAAAAAATGGGCTATAAGCATTGTGTTGTTGTCCAAACCAGAGCGCAAGGATATCTAAAAGCGCCAAATAAATTGGGATGGCTGGCTCCGTTTTTTTATCATAAATATCCTAAATTTGCCGCGGCTATTCAAAATCGGCATATTATGTATAATGCGGAGCTAGAACAAATTGAACAGGCGCAAAAAGGTGGAAGAGCTTTTGTTATTCGACCAAGTAAAAACATAAAAATTCATCATATGGAAAAAAATAAACAAGTGTTGCAAACAGTTTATGAACTTGGTCGAACAGATGCGCTGAATTTGTTGCCGCAAATGAAAAAGTTTTTAGAAAAGGCTAAAGATTAATGCAAAATTTTACATATCACACGCATAATGGCGAACAAAATTTTGATGGACATAACACCGCTGAAGAAATGATAATCGCGGCGGAAAGTAAAGGTTTTACAGAAATTGGTGTTTCTAACCATTTGATATGTCATAAAAACTTAAAAAATGAAAAGGCGCGAAGTCCTATGTTTTTTCATGATTTTGAAAAGTGTCAAAATTGCTGTCAAAAACATATTGAAATTATAAGAAAAGCGGCAGAGAAGCATCATATAAAAGTTAGAGTTGGTTTTGAGGTGGATTTTTTCCCATCGGCGTATTGGCGGAATAATTTTGAAAAGCTTCTTAAAACTTTGGAAGTGGATTATCTTATTGGCTCAACTCACTTTATCCGTTCGGCGGATGAAAGCTTTTTGTGCAATATATATCATATGAAATATCATCCTGAATTATCGAAAAATTCGGAATTTAAGGAATATCTGCGCCATTATTGGCGTAATATAATATCGGCGGTAGAAAGCGATTATTTTACTTTTATGGCTCATTTGGATTATATCACGATTTTTAATCTTTGCACAGAGCCGGAATGGGATGAGTATAAATGGCAAGTGATAGAAACTTTGTCAAAGCACAAACAACCTTTTGAACTGAATACCAGTGGTTATAACCGCATTGACATGCAGCATCCTGCGACATGGATGTTAAAAGAATTAAATAAACGTGGCGTTCCCGTAATTATCAGCGATGATGCCCACGACACAACCATGTTGGGGCAACATTTTGAGCGAGCAGAAAATTTATTGTCCGATATTGGGTACACACAGCGTTTTCGCCCGTTTATAAAGTAGAAAATTATTTCACTAAAAATTGGGCGGCAGCTTGTTGAACGGCTTTAAAAAGATTAGGGGTTGAATGCCCGCTATCGGCGTTAATAATCAGCTGAGAATTTGGCAAAGCCTTATGCAAATCCCAAGCT
>JBNMLT010000218.1:0-1724 GCA_050874965.1 Alphaproteobacteria bacterium | reverse complement strand
TATTTAATCTTTTTATTGTATCTATAATTGTGGATAGACGATCGTCTGTCCGGGGTGTGACAACCTCTGTAAATTCGTCTTGGTAAGACGTAAAACCCTGCCTTCTGGCGAAAGCCGGAAGGTAGCAAAATATGCTATTTTTGCGATAGCTAATATGCTACACTATTTAATTTACATAGTTGTCAACTTCCGGCTGCCTCATCGGCGGCTTTTTTTGTTGCAGGTTTAATATAAAATGGAAGTTTGAACATGAAAAAAATAAATGAAACAGGTCATTCAATGATAGAAATGCTCGGAGTGTTGGCTATTATAGGAGTGCTAAGTGTCGGTGGTATCACAGGTTTTTCAACCGCTATGGAAAAGTGGAAAATAAACAAAGCTGTCGGAGAATATTCTATATTGGCAGCAGGAATATTGGAACATGTTGATGATTTTAATAATCAGAATAAAGACAACACGCAATTTCCAATGATACAAGCTGTGCAAGCGTTAAATTTAGTACCAGAAAACTGGAGAGTTGTAACGATACAAGATATGCGTGATTCTTGGGGAAATCAAGTTGGTATGTTCACTCGCTCCGGACATTTTCAGCTGGAAATCATTCAAGGAAAAGGCAATAAAAAAACATCTGTAAAATTTTGCGAAGCCATAATACGTGATTTTGCACAACCGTTAAGTGGTGTGTTATATCAAGCACATTTTTTTCGTTGGCATTATGCTGGAAGCTATTATTTCGGCGATAAACATTGCGCTGACAGTAAAAACAAATGCTTACGAGATTTAAAACCATCTGATATCAGCCAAATTTGCAACTCTTGCTTGGATGAAGATGATTTACGCTATTGCTCTTTGATTTTAAATTTTTAAACTTAGTTCGTGTAAATTTGACTTATTTATCAAAATATGCAATAGCATTATAAATTTATATAAATATTATTAACATTGTTACATTTCATATGATGACACGCAAAAACCGCCCCAACATGAGGCGGTTTTACAACTAATAAAAAAGCAAAATCAAGCAGATTTTTTAGCTTCTTTCTTTGTGCCTGCTTCGCTAAAGTCATACAATTCTTCAACTGAAACTTCTTTATCGGCAACATTAGCTTTTTCCAAAACATAATCAACGATTTTTTCTTCATAAGCCGGAGCTTTCAAAGCTTCAACCGCATCTTTGTTTTTAACGTAATAATCCAAAACCATTTTTTCTTGTCCCGGATAACGTTTAGCTTCGTTCATAATGGCTTTGTTCACATCGTCAGCAGACAATTGCAATTTAGCATCAGCACCAATTTCAGAAAGTAACAAACCTAATTTAACACGACGCAAGGCAATTTCCTTATATTCAGCTAAAACATCTTTTTCATCACGAGCTTTTTCGCTTTCATCCAATTGATTTTTAGCTTTAGCGTCTTGATATTGCTTTTCAATAGCGGCATATTCAGCGTCAACCAATTTTTGAGGAACATCAAAGGCATACTCTTTATCCAAGGCATCCAACAAATCACGTTTTAATTTAATACGAGAAGTTGCGTTATAGTCTTCCAAAATACGGGCTTCAATTTTAGACTTCAAATCAGCCACATCTTTAGCGCCCATGGATTTAGCAAATTCATCGTTCAATTCAGCAGGTTTATACTCACGAATTTCTTTAATTGTAGTAACAAACAAAGCTTCTTTGCCAGCTAAATCTTTAGCATGATAATCGGCAGGAAAAGTCGTTT
>JBNMLT010000217.1:0-1741 GCA_050874965.1 Alphaproteobacteria bacterium | reverse complement strand
GTGTATGAGCCGTCGTATGCGGGCAAAGTAAAGGCTTTTATTGCTGAAGATGTGGCAGACTTTAAGCAGAACTATGACGACGATGAAAATGTTTTTTTAAATTTATTTTACGATGAGTATCGCAGTGGCTATGTGCCAATGGATGATCGTAAAATTTCCAACACAAATTTTCAAAAATTGACTGGTGTTTTAGAAAAAGTTTTGAGGCGGTTTAATGCGCCGGAAGATGATGTGGAACACTATGCTTTTTTGTTGGATGCCGAGTTTAGAAAAAATGCTCTTTGCTCTCATATGGAGCCTTATTTTGCTGAATTAGATGCTGTTGTAGCCACTGTGATGGTCGGGTATTCTCGTAATCCGCTGTTCTCAATATATTCAATTGCTCGAGAGTGGTGCATGGCACTGCATTTGAAAAAAATGTATCCGCAATTGGTTCGAAAATTTGGATATCAATATCAGCGGATATGTTATGATTATTCTGGTGATGAACGCTTAAGAAAACTGATTGATTTTAAAGATAAATATCAGCATGTGTTTAAAAATATTGGTATTTTACGGGCTATTCATTCCAGTGTTTTTGCTTATGCGTATTTATATTTGAAAGCTGTTCTAACAAAAGAAGTTATTACTGCGGAAAATTTTATCTTAGACAGTTCCTCTTCAAAAATAACACTGTTGTTGCAAGGTGAATCTATCACGAATTTTGATTTTCCTGTGACCCAAGATGGGCTGAATAAGTTTAAAGAAGGCGCCTATGAAGATTTTTTAACGGAAAATGGGCAAATTAAATGGGATGCTTTGTATATTTTTACGTTTAATGCCATAAAAGATGCCGGCTTTGAAGGTATTCATTTTTTTGGTTTTGATAGTATTGAAGCCAAAACCATTCGTTCTTTTTGGAATAAGAGTGCCAATATGCAAAGTATGTTGAAAATTTTGCGAAAGTTGGCTTTAGAAAATAATAATCCGGTGTTCAATCGTTTGATCGAAGGGTGTGAATATCGTTTGGGACGGCCGGATAAGGCAAAAGAAAAAATGGAGCAGTTTATTGAAGATACGCGTCGAATTATGGCGGCTCGTTCTTATGAATTGACAAAACCCAGAACGATGGCTCAAGAATTGATATCTGCTTTTCCATCAGTATTTTTAGTGTATTTTCAATGGCATCATAATTTTAGAAACATTTATCCAAAGTTTCCGGAACGAGAAGCGCGCAAAAAAGAGGAATTACAAACAAAATTAAAACGTGACGCAGAGTTAAAGGAATTGGTTGCAAAGCAAGCTGATAAATGGAAACCTGTTCAGGAAAACGGTATTAAAGACATGATTAAAAACAGTGTGCCAGAAGATAAGTTGCGTGCTATTCTTGAAAATAAACAGCGAACAATGGCTGAAATATCACAAGAAAAACATCGTGAGCAAGTTCAAGAACAAAATGCTGAAAAAACTTTGCGAACAGCAGAAATACTGCGCCGTATGAATCAGAATTCCTGATAATCTATTTTATATAAAACATCTTTTGAATTTGTGTCTATTTTTTTCATCCATGAATAAATTTCTTTAGCAGTTGCGACTTTTTCAGCAAATTTAGAGGTGTTTTTAACTTGACATGGGATTTCTTGACAAGGGGTTTTTGGGTTATATGGATAAAATATATATTGAACTTGATGTTTTTGCAAGAGTTGTTTTATTTCGGTTTCGGAGGTTGAACTAAATATTTTGATCGTGTCGGATATACCTT
>JBNMLT010000216.1:0-1756 GCA_050874965.1 Alphaproteobacteria bacterium | reverse complement strand
TAGCGGCGCATCTAAAGCGGTTTTACGCTGTCTCAAAAAATTCATGTACGTCTTATGTACATTAGGATTTTTCTCGCAGCTAGAAAACACTTTATCTACACCACTCTCCGCGGTTTCAATGCATTCCAAGCCCTTGATAAGACTCCGTTCTCCGCCATACTCGGGCGTAGAAATATCCACTCCCTTTCCGTCATACTCGGGCGTGACGAACAGTCTGACCCGAGTATCCAAAGAATAGCGTTTTATATGGATTCTCGGAATAAATCCGAGAATGACGTTTAAGGTGTGTTTGAGAATGTTTGTGCTTAACCCTTTATTTCCGTCATTCTTGACGAATGGACTTGCGTCCGAAATCGAGAATGGCGATTCCAATGTGGACGTCATAGGCGCGTGGTTGATAATTTTATTAAATTTTCTAAAAGAATCTGCAAAAAACTCTGTAACGGCAAAAAATGCGCTTTCTTGCGAATGTTTAGAATTTACAGAGAGAGAGAGAGAGACCTTTGCTAAGCTTTTTTTTCATCTTTCTTTCCTCTTATTATATGTTAAAAACAGTACACATACAATTTATGCATACTGTTCTAAATAAAGCGTTAATAAAGCGTTTTTTTAATTTTCGGCGGTTTTATCGTCACCTATGTTTATTTGATTCAATTTTTTAATCAATTCAGGATTATTAACTTTTAATATTGTGTTTTCGACAATATTATTTTCTAATTTATTTTGAATGGCCGCACGATCAATTGATTCGGCGTCTTCTTTAAGAACTAACGCATGCTGCCATTGAAAAGTTGCTTCGTTTTTGCGGCCGACAAACCAATAAGCGTCACCCAAATGATCAGAAATAACGGCGTTTGCCGGATTCATATCGGAAGCCTGTTCCAAAAATGAAATAGCTTTGTCATATTCTCCCAACCGATAGAAAACCCAACCCAAACTATCGATGATATGTCCTTCATAGGAATATTGATTATAGGCATCTAAAATCATTTGAATGGCTTCATCTGTGTTTTGGTTATTTATCAGGTAAATATATCCAAGATAGTTTTGAACATTTGGATTCTGGTTGCTAAAATCTAAGGCCTTTTTTAGATATTCTTCAGCTTTATCCAGTTGATTTTCTTGATGATAACTCACTCCCAGCGCATAATATATAGGCCAACTGTCGGCACCGGAATTTTTTTGTGTTTCCAAAGCTTTTTTGTAAAGCTTGATGGCTTCTTTGGGTTTGTTCATTTCTCTTTCGATATCTGCTAAATTATTTAAAAGCTGTGTGTTTTCCGGATAGTCTTTTAACAATGATTTTAACAGTTTTTCTGCTGAGGCGTAGTCTTTTAGAGTATTTAAATTTTCAATCATTTTAAGCTGGGCAATAAAATAAGATCCGGATTCTTTATTTATTTTTGCGTAATAGCGATTGGCTTCCTGATATAAACCGTTTTCCTCCAAAATATTGGCCAATGCAATTTTAGATATGTCATAATCCGGATTTAAATATGAAGAAGAAGCTATGTAAATTTGAGCAAATTCACTACCGCCGTTGGATGCTCTAAAAATTGTTCCAATGTTAAACATGGCTTCAGCCAAACCTTTTTGCGGTGTGTCAATAATGGCCGCGGTTTGATTATTCGCTTTATCTATTTTTCGATTGATGTCGGATAACAAAATGGCAAGAGCGCTGTTATCGTTGTATCGATTCGAAATTTTTTGCGCCATGGCTTTATCACCGCTCCGAACATAAAAATTAGTAATAACC
>JBNMLT010000215.1:0-1757 GCA_050874965.1 Alphaproteobacteria bacterium | reverse complement strand
GAATAGCCTTAGCCGGTGTTGTCGGTTGGTTTGTGCTCGCGCCGCAATACGCCGAAACCGAAAAAGAAATTCCAATTATTCGCCGTCCGCAAACCGCGGTAAAAATTAAACCGGAAAATCCCGGAGGCATGGAAATTCCTAACCAAGATAAAAATATTTATAACATTGTTGAAAAGAAAGATGTGGATAACACCATTGTCGAAAATTTGTTGCCTAAACCAGAAACACCAAAACTTCCGGATATTGTTCCAGATGTTTCCGATGTTGATAACAATGCCGACAATTTGGATCAAATTGTTGATGAAGTTGCCGACGTTCAACCAATTAAACCGGAAAAGATTGAAAATCCAAACACTCTTGAAAAAGCACCTGAACAAGCAAATAATGTACCGATTAAACCTTCCGATTTACTAGCTAATACTCAAAACACGGCGCCAACGACTGATACATCAGCGCAAAACAACGCTCCTTCTAAAACAGAAACGCCGGTTGTGGCAAAAACGGATTTACAGACAAACAAATCCGGCGGATGGCAAATTCAACTCATGGCTTCAAAAAATAAAACAGCCGTTGAAAAAGCTTGGAATGATTTATCATCTAAATATGCCGATTTGAAAAAACTGCCTCATGAAATACAATCAACAGATTTGGGATCTCAAGGAATGTTTTATCGTCTGCGCGCCGGTTCCTTTGGCAGCAAAGACGAAGCTTCGCAAACTTGCGCGCTGTTAAAAACAAAAGGCTTGCGTGATTGTATTGCCAAAGAAAGGTGATACCCGATGACAAAACCCATATTGCCCGCTTTTTTATCTGTTCAAGGTTTTATGCTCAGCGATGAAGAAAAACGCTTGTTTGCAAAGTATAATCCTCTGGGAGTTTGCTTGTTTGCAAAGGGTTGCTCCAATGTGCAGAATCCGCAACAACTAAAAAGACTCTGTCAGGATATTAAAGAAACTATCGAACGTGAAGACGTTTTAATCGCCATTGATCAAGAAGGAGGACGGGTTCGACGTCTGGTTGAGCCCGAATTTACACCGCTTGCCGAGCAAGAAAAATTGACAACTACCGATTTGGTTCGCCAACACGCTTTTTTAGCTTCGCATGATTTGAAAAACAGCAATATTAATGTTAATTTTGCGCCGGTTTTAGATATTTGTTATGATTTTACATCCAATGTGCTTAAAGGCCGTTGTTTTTCTGGAAACGCCGCTGAAATTGCAATCTTAGGCAAAGCCATGGTAGATGAGTTTACTGCAAATGGCATCTGCCCGTGTGTCAAACATCTTCCCGGTCATGGACGCGCCAAAGCAGATCCGCATTTAGAACTTCCCGTTGTTGATGAAGATTTAAAAACATTGGCAGAAGACTTTTTTCCGTTCAAAGAATTAAAAAACGCTCCTATGGGCATGGTGGCGCATTTATTACTTAAATCCATTGATAAGACGAGCCCTTCCAGCACATCTCCCATCATTATAAACAAGATTATTCGAGAGATGATAGGTTTTAATGGCTTTTTAGTATCTGATGCTATTGTTATGCAAGCTCTAAAAGGCTCTGTAATAGAACGAGCTCAGCATTCACTTGAGGCGGGATGTGACGCCGTTTGTTTAGGAAATGCCGGATTTAAAAATAACTTGGAACTTGCCCAAAGCGGATTAGTTTTATCCGATAAGGCTCAAGAAAGATTGAAAAACATTCAAAAAATTATCTCCAGACCTTTAAAAAATTTAAGCTATGAACAGATAAAAAATAAATAT
>JBNMLT010000214.1:0-1820 GCA_050874965.1 Alphaproteobacteria bacterium | reverse complement strand
TTTCTCCGAAACGTCCTTGCTCCTAACTCGGACGTTTCTTTTTTTGTATATAACATATTGAATAGTGAAATATTTTTTTGGCTTTTTAACATAGACATTAGGTCTAAAACCGCTTTAATTTGTTAAAAAATCCTTTATATTTTCTTTATATTATTTTTTACTTTTTTAGCAAAAGGAGGTCACCAATGAAAACGCATACCTTTGCCAACGTTATTATACAGGATTTATCGTCCCAATCGCATTTGCACGACAATTTTGAAATTAGCCGCGGAATCATTAGCGAGCTGGTTGAAGGCTGGAATAAAAATCTTTATGTTATTCCCAATCAAGCTTTGAATTTGTATAGCGAAAAAACAAAAAAATATTTGTACATGTAAAAATATTTGGCTCACGACTCCTTGATTTTTGGTAAAAATCTTGTCAAGCTGTCTTTTATTTTAGATTTAAAACCTTTTAACATTGCTTATATCAGTTTCACAACAATTATTTTTATATGAGGTGAAAAAATGAATACAGCAAAAAATCAACAACCATCGGAATTGAAAAATTATCTTTATTTTGCCGGAACAATTTATGACAGCTTTGAGGCGTTGGAAGAAACTTTGGGAAAATTAAAACTGGAACGTCCGTTGTTTTTGCTTTATTTGGCAAAAAAAGCCTATGCCGAGGAAGTGTTTGCCGCCGCCGGTGAAAAACAAGAAAAATTAGAAGATGTGATGATGATGCCGCCGTCACAAATAAAACTTCGTTCTTGCGCTTATCCTCGTCATCTGCAATAGCTTTTTAATCGGTTTATTCTTTTATTGCATTTTACTGAAACTGTGTCATTATAATTCGTAAATAAAGAATAAGGAGAATTATAATGAGCGGAAAAGTGATAATTTTAATGATGGATTCATTTGGTATTGGCGGCGCGCCGGACGCGGCCGCTTTTGCCAATGTCGGCGCCAACACTTTTGCGCATATTGTGCAAAAACAAGGCGGGTTGAATGTGCCAAATTTGGCCTATTTGGGCTTAAAAACAGCCGGCTTTGAGGCGAGTGGTGAAAAAATAGAATTAAATTGCGCCAATCAAGCGGCTTTTTCCGTGGGGCATAAATTCGGCCACGCCAAAGAAATCAGCAAAGGCAAAGACACCACTTCCGGACACTGGGAAATGGCCGGAACACCGGTTTTGTTCGATTGGGGATATTTTAAGCCCGATTATCCATCTTTTCCGCCGGAACTGATTGCGGAAATTTGCGCCAAAGGACAAATTGAGGGCATTTTAGGCAATAAAGCCGCTTCCGGCACGGAAATTATCGAAGAATTGGGCGAAGAACACCTCAAAACCGGCAAACCGATTTTTTACACTTCGGCCGACAGCGTGTTGCAAATTGCCTGTCACGAACAGCATTTCGGCTTGGAGCGGCTGTATAAACTTTGCGAAGTCGCTTTTGCGGCGGCTAAACCATATAATATTGCCAGAATTATTGCTCGTCCGTTTGTGGGTGAACATAAAGGCGAGTTCACACGCACAAAAAATCGCCACGATTATTCGGTCACGCCGCCGGAAGTCACTGTTTTGAATAAGGCGGCCAACGCCGGACACGAGGTTGTTTCCGTGGGAAAAATCAGAGATATTTACGCCGGTTCGGGAATAACGCAAGCTTATAAAGCCAGCGGATTGGAAGAACTTTGGAACGTGACGCTGGAACAGGTGAAAGCCGCTTCGCAAAATGCTCTTGTTTTTACAAACTTTGTCGATTTTGACATGGTTTATGGTCATCGCCGCGATGTGGCGGGCTATGCCAGAGGTTTGGAATATTTTGACAAGAGGT
>JBNMLT010000213.1:0-1835 GCA_050874965.1 Alphaproteobacteria bacterium | reverse complement strand
GTCCATATGAGCTGTTTAATTATGTTCTGACAAAAATGGACGGGCGCTACAAATTTACCGAACGTATGGGAATGGAAGTGGAAGATGCGTTGGATGAATTTATAAATTTGACGATTTCTTATGAACAGACCCATATTCCAAGCTTGCAAGGGTTTATTGATTGGATTGGGCGCACAGAAGTTGAAATTAAACGCGAAACGGAGCAAAAAGGAAATGATGCGGTAAGATTAATGACCGTTCACGGCTCAAAAGGTTTGCAAGCGCCAATAGTTTTTATGCCAGATACCGCTCGTATTAAAAATACAAAAAGTGAGCAAGCTTTGCTTTGGAAAGATAATTTGGCTTATTATCCGCTGAATAAGGATTGTTATGATAAAACTTGTTTACAAATAAAAGAAGAAAATTCCAGAAAATCTTTTGAAGAATATCGGCGGTTGCTTTATGTGGCTTTAACAAGAGCGGAAGACCGACTCTATATTTGCGGCTTTTCCAATAAAGAAAATGCTGACGCACGTTCTTGGTATAGTATTTGTCAGGAAACATTACGGGAAAATGGCGAAAAAAATGGTGAAATATTTGAAATAAAAACACCAGAGATTATTGCTAAAAAAACAGAAGACAAACAGTCGGTGGAAGAAAAAATGCCTGAGCCGGAAGCGTGGATTTATCAAAACGCCGAAAAAGAAACTTTATTATCCAAACCCTATACGCCATCCCATGGTGAAGAAGAAATAGATGTGGATTCGTCATCTCCCTTGGCTGAAAATGGAAATTTTTATCTTCGTGGCTCAATTATTCATAAGTTATTGCAATTTTTACCTCCAAATAAACAAAATAATGAAAATTTGATTGAGGAATATTTAAATAAAAATGCGGAAGAGTTAGCAGATTTTCAACGAAAACAAATAAAAAAAGAAGTATTTGCTCTTTTAAATAGCGATGAGTTTTCAGAAATTTTGGGAAAAAATTCAAGGTCAGAAGTTCCAATCATGGGAGAAGTTGATGGAAAAATTATTTCCGCGCAATTGGATCGCTTGGTGATATTGCCCGACAAGATAATGATTGTTGATTTCAAAACAAATCGACCGGCCGCGCAAACATTGGGTGATACTCCGGAAATTTATGTGAACCAGCTGTTGATGTATGCAAAACTATTGCGTAAAATCTACCAAGATAAAAGTGTGGAAACATATATTTTATGGACAAATGAAGCAAGATTAATGCGTGTTTCCTGAAAAATTTGTTGTCTCTTTAACTAAGAGGCTTTAATATCGAAAAAGAGAATATTATATATGATTATCATTTGAAACAAATAAAGGAGAAAAATTATGACACAACCACTAACAGACAGCCAATTTTCTGAAAATGTTTTAAATTCAAAAGGATTGGTTCTTGTCGATTTTTGGGCAGAATGGTGCGGCCCATGTCGCCAGTTGGGCCCTATTTTGGAAGCAATAGATGAAGAAATGGGCGATAAAGTAACAATTTATAAAATGAATGTGGACGATTCTCCGGAAACTGCTAGCCAATTTGGAATTCGCAGCATTCCGACAATGTTTTTGTTTAAAGATGGAAAACAAGTTGATACCAAAGTTGGTTTGAATACCCAGTCAACAATTTCATCTTGGATCGAATCTTATAAATAAAAACAAACTCAATAAATAAAAAAGCCGCCTTTAATTTGCAAAGGCGGCTTTTTGTCATTAGAAAACCCCGCGTTAGACGCGGGGTTCAGATTAGCTTATAGCGATGAGTTTGACAAAGCGCTCCTTTCAGTTAAAATAATGCGGTCTGCCAAGACGCATTATAACTGAAAGGAGGTCATTATGACCAAT
>JBNMLT010000212.1:0-1864 GCA_050874965.1 Alphaproteobacteria bacterium | reverse complement strand
TTTTGGCGCGTTTGCTGCCGTTATGAGCCAATTCTTCCAATTTTGTACGGCGGATTTTTACTATAGAAAACTCAGAAACTACAAAGAACGCATTGAAAAAAACTAAAAGAAAAACTAAAAAAAGGTTAAAGACATACACAAATATGGGACTACTCATAATTTATTTTTTAACTACCTCAAATTTATTAAAATCGCTTATTACTCTAACGGTAAAACAAGCTGTTGTCAACAACGATATAAAAAATTGCAAATTTTTTTACAAAGTGCTTATTTTTCACTCAGAACAAACTTTTCAAAAGTAAAATCCTCTGTTGGCTGTGGCGTATATTTATAGCTCAATTTTTGCACGGGATTACGTTTGGATATTTCCGCCAAAAGTTTGCCGTCATAAGGCTTAAAAAAGTTTTCATACAACTCTTCATTATCATCATAAAACAATGGAACTTTTTGCCATTCTGCCGCGCATATAGCATTATTTTCAACCATCAAATCAAACATTAAATGATAAATAAAATAATGGATTGTCGTGTTTTCATGACGCCAATAAGCAAAAAGCATTGCGCGAATACCGGCGATTAAAGTATTTTTGGGATTGCTGACTAAAAACCAATTATTATTACCTAAAATTTTTGGATAAATCCGCAAATAAGTTCGGCTGTGATACGCAAAAAATGGTGCGTCAACAATTTCTGAAACTATCGGTTTAAGCAAATATGCCGTAGAATCCAACCAAATTCCGCCATGTTCATATAAAAGACAAACGCGTAAAATATCCGAAAAATGAGTATTGCTGATAACACCTTTTTGCCATTTTTCCCAAATATAATCCGGAAGTGTCACATATTGATGAATATTTTCATGAGTTATCACCACAACTTGTCGGCTAGGTTCCATTTTTCGCATTTGCGCCAAACAAGCCTTAACCACGGCTGGAGCCTGTTCTTCACCTTGCAACCAACAAGTCCAAATAACATCTTTTTTTTTCTCTATTATTTCAGCGCTTTCCTTAATTTCATTTAAGGCTGGCAAATAGCGCCTTAAATACCTTTTATCCAACATGGCCAGAGCTTTTTTTCGAACAAATTTTTTATTTTTAAGCGGAATAATTCCCAAACCTAAACGTGTAAAAAACTTTTCTATTTTCGTGACAGCGTACATCTATTGTTCCTATTTAAAATAATCAGCTATTGTTTTGATAATACTTTTACGCCAATAGTTTCGATAATCTTTAGGCGTTAAATAGTTGGATAAATTTTTTATCCTCGGTAACAGGTGTAATGGTAAAGTTTTATTGCGCAAAATAAACTCCGCCTCCTGTTCTGACGCCGCATAGCGTCGCTGTAAAATATCCAAAACTTCCTGATTTACTTTTTCTTTATATTGATAGCTTGCGCCACCTTCCCTAAAAGTGGTAAAACATAAAGGTGAAACAACTGCTTTGCGGTTTTGCAATGCCAATTTAGAAATAAGATCGTAATCAGCGGCCATTTTATAGCGTAAATCAAATCCGCCAAATTCTTTGAGTGTATCCGTTTTTGTAAACATAGTCTGATGACAAATTGAAATCCGCACAAAAAGACGTTTCAATTTTGCGGGATATATTTTCGCCTTGCCTTCTTCGGACAGACTTCGATGAGCCGAACAAACATACGTCGCGTCAGGATTTTGTTGAAATGCCTCAACCACACTGGAAAATCCATCAGAATCATGATAATAATCATCGGAATTTAAAAAAGCAATATAATCACCGGTTGCCTTTGCCAAACCTTTGTTCATGGCGTCATAAATTCCTTTATCCGGTTCAGAAAAGCATTTTAGCCAGCCTTTATCTTCATATTCTTTTATTAAATCCAAAGTACCATCT
>JBNMLT010000211.1:0-1906 GCA_050874965.1 Alphaproteobacteria bacterium | reverse complement strand
GACCTTTGCTAAGCTTTTTTTTCATCTTTCTTTCCTCTTGTTAAAGTAATTTTACCATTATAATGATAGAAAAAATGTCTTAAGATAAAGTTAAATGTTGTTTGTAGCAGATGCATGTGCTCATATGCATTGACATCTTGCGACTTTTGTATAAGTTGCTTATAAATAAAATAAATAACGATTAAAGAGGATTACTGGAATGATTACCCAATTTTCAAGAACGGAATTATTGATTGGCGCAGAAGGTTTGGAAAAACTTAAACATTCCCGCGTGGCGGTGTTTGGCCTTGGCGGTGTTGGTGGTTATGTGGCGGAAGCACTAGCTCGAGCCGGTGTTGGCGCGCTTGACTTGGTAGATAATGATGCGGTTAGTTTGAGTAATATCAATCGGCAGATATTGGCTTTGCATTCCACAATTGACATGCTCAAAACAGAAGCGGCAAAACACCGTTTGTTGGATATTAATCCCGATTTGAAAATTATTTGCCATAATTGTTTTTATTTGCCGGAAACAGCTGATAATTTTGATTTTAAGCAATATAATTATGTGGCAGACGCAATTGACACAGTTGCCGGAAAAATTGCTTTGGTGCAGCGCGCGACAGAGGCTAACACGCCGATTATTTGCGCCATGGGTGCTGGTAACAAGCTTGGCGCCACCGGTTTTAAAGTTGCGGATATCGGTAAAACGTCTATATGCCCCTTGGCCAAAGTTATGCGACGTGAATTGCGTAAACGGGGTATTAATCATTTTAAGGTGGTTTATTCAGAAGAGCCGGCTTTAACCCCGTTAGGCGTGGCGGAAGATAGCAATAAAAGGCAAACTCCGGGGAGTATGTCCTATGTTCCAGCAATGGTTGGTTTGTTGATGGCTGGCGAAATTATCAGAGATTTGTTGGCAGAAAAATAGAAAAGTGGCTGATTGATAAAGGAGACATATTAGTTGTTTAGGTTGTTCTGCAAGGGTGTAAATGTAAATTCAAACTAACAGAACTGTCTTTTTTTGCCTAGCTGATAATTAGTTTTATTGCTTTAAATTGTAACTTTTTTAATGATTTTTACAATTTTGCGTGTTATATTCTTTATAAAAAAGGAGAGAATTGCATGGCGAAATGTATAAAATGCGGTGCTGAAAATTGTGTGAAAAATGGAAAAGTTTTTGGCGCGCAGCGGTATAAATGCTGTTATTGCGGCTATCAATTCACCAAAGAATCTCCGCATGGAAAATCTATTTTTCAAAAACTGATGACACATGATTTGTATGCCGCCGGACTTTCTATGCGGCAGATTGCAAATTTGATTGGCGTCACGCCGCAAACGGTTTCGCGTTGGCTTAAAAAATGGCATTCTGTTTATCAGTTTGAACAAGGAAATAATACTCTGATGTATAAGGTAAATAGATCTAATATATTGGATTGCCTAAATATTTGCACAGGTGAAGAATATGTGCTTCTTAACAATAAATTGCCAACAGGAACCAAAGTAGCTATCTTAATTCAAACACCAAAGAATCATTAAAAAAGTTACATTAAGTTTTTAAAACTTGCTTTAAAATTTTTTAATTTTTATTTTAAGCCGAATTTAAAAAATTAAATAGAGGAATAAAATGAAAGTTAAAAAAATTAAAAGCAGACATATTTATCTGAACACTTTTTACGCCCTGTGTTTTGTGGCGTTGGGGTGGTATTTGAACAACCGTTTTTCGCCGTCCGGCAATGTGGGGTGGAATATGGAAACTCCGTCGGCGCAGGTTGCTGATTTGGGGCAAAAAGATGTGGCTGCCAAAAAGAAATATATTGCCAATATTGAGGCGATTAACAGTGTGGATATTGTGCCGCAAGTTTCCGGCTATATTGAACAGATTTTGTTTGAAAACGGCTCGCAAGTCAAAAAAGGCGATGTGTTG
>JBNMLT010000210.1:0-1908 GCA_050874965.1 Alphaproteobacteria bacterium | reverse complement strand
CAGTTTGGCGCACAAACGACTGATGTCGCTTGATATGGGCGCTTTGATTGCCGGTGCAAAATTCCGTGGTGAATTTGAAGAGCGCCTAAAAGCTGTTCTAAAAGAAGTTTCTGCCGCCGAGGGGCAAGTTATTTTATTTATTGATGAAATGCACACTGTTGTTGGTGCCGGCGCCAGCGAAGGTTCGATGGATGCTTCAAATTTATTAAAACCGGCGTTGGCGCGTGGTGATTTGCATTGCATTGGCGCCACAACCTTAAAAGAATATCAAAAATATATTGAGAAAGACGCTGCTTTTGCCCGTCGTTTTCAACCGGTGTATGTTGGTGAAACGCATGTTGAAGAAACTATTTCTATTTTGCGCGGCATTAAAGAAAAATACGAAATACATCATGGCGTGCGTATTTCTGATGCGGCCTTGGTTGCCGCGGCGACAATGTCAGACCGCTATATAACCGACAGATTTTTGCCGGATAAAGCCATTGATTTAATTGATGAAGCGGCAAGCAAATTGAAAATGGCGATTGATTCCAAACCAGAAGAACTTGATGAAATTGATCGTAAACTTATTCAATATAAAATAGAACGCGAAGCTTTGAAAAAAGAAACGGATGACAACTCTAAAGAACGCTTGGCCAAATTAGAGCAAGAAATTGCCACTCTTGAAAAAGAATCCGCAGAAAAATCCGAAGCTTGGAAAAATCGTAAAAGTTCTATATTGGAAGCCAATCGATTACATGAACGCTTGGATCAGGCTCGCATTGAAGCGGATAAAGCGTTACGCGCCGGCTTATACGAAAAAGCAGGTGAGCTTCAATATAAGAAAATTCCTGATCTAGAGCGCAAAATTAAAGAACTTAACGCCAGCAATCAAAATCAAAACACTCTTGAAACTGTTACACCTGACATGATTACTTCGGTTGTTTCTAAATGGACCGGTATTCCAGTGGATAAACTTATTGGCAGTGAACGTGAAAAATTGTTAAATTTGGAAAAAAATTTGGCTTTGCGTGTTGTCGGTCAAGATAAAGCCTTAACCGCTGTTGCCAATGCCGTTCGTCGTTCTCGTTCAGGCTTAAAAGACCCTAACCGTCCGATTGGTTCATTTTTATTTCTTGGACCAACTGGTGTTGGTAAAACAGAATTGGCTAAAGCGCTCGCCGAATTTTTGTTTGACGAAGAAGCTGCTTATGTCCGCATTGACATGTCTGAATACATGGAAAAACATTCTGTCGCGCGTTTAATTGGCGCGCCTCCGGGATATGTTGGATATGACGAAGGCGGTATTTTAACCGAAGCTGTTCGTCGTCGTCCCTATCAGGTTATTTTATTTGATGAAGTGGAAAAAGCTCATCCTGATGTCTTTAATTTGTTATTACAGGTATTGGATGAAGGACATTTAACAGACGGTAAAGGTCGTACGGTTGACTTTAGAAACACTTTTATCATTTTAACATCTAATTTGGTAACCGGTGCAGAAGATGACGTTATGACAAAACTGAAAAAGTTTTTCAAACCAGAATTTTTGAACAGACTTGACGAAATTATTTCTTTTAATGCTTTGAAAAAAGAAGATATTCGTAAAATTGTTGATATTCAAATGCAACGACTGCAAAAACGTTTGACAGACCGCCATATCACCTTAGAGCTAGATGATTCAGCTAAAAATTGGTTGGCTGACAATGGATACAATGAAGAGTTTGGCGCTCGACCACTAAAACGTTTAATTGTGCAACAAATTGAAAATCCGTTATCAATTTTGTTGCTGGATGGCGAAATTGCCGATAATTCCAAAGTATTTATTTCGGCAAACACGAATGGTTTGAATATTCAGCCTCAAAAATAAAGAAGCATAAAAAAACATATAAGCTGCTTGACAAAATTCGTTAAACAGCTTATATTTTGTAT
>JBNMLT010000209.1:0-1909 GCA_050874965.1 Alphaproteobacteria bacterium | reverse complement strand
TTAAAAGAATTTATCACGCCGGTTCCGAAGGCATAAATATCAAAGCCAATGTAAAAGGCATTATCAGCCGGTATCTTTACATTATTTTTGTAACGGTTGTCACTTGCTTCTGCTTTATTGGTTATAAAATTGCCAGCAGTGGCGAAACCTTTCAACAAATCCAAAACAGCAAAAATGCAAATATCTTAGTCAATGAAGGTCGAAGCGCCTATGAAGCGCCAAAACTTCCGAATGAGCAATAAAAAAAGCTCTTCTAACACCAAAAAATTGAAAAGTGCGTTGATAAACCAAATCAACGCACTTTTCTTACAACATCGGCCTATTAATGGCCTTTAACTTCATCCGGATCACGAAGAACATAACCACGCCCCCAAACGGTTTCGATATAATTTTTTCCGCCGGAAGCCCGTTCCAATTTTTTACGAAGTTTGCAAATAAACACATCAATAATTTTTAATTCCGGTTCATCTATACCGCCATACAAATGGTTCAAAAATTGATCTTTATTCAAAGTCGCGCCTTTCCGCAAAGAAAGCAATTCCATAATGCCGTATTCTTTGCCGGTCAAATGTAAAGTTTTACCATTAACTGTAACCGTTTGCGTATCCAAATCAATTTGTACATCACCTGTGCGGATAATTGAATTAGAATGTCCTTTAGAACGTCTAACCACTGCCTGAATACGCGCCAACAATTCCGATTTATCAAATGGCTTTGTCAAATAATCATCAGCGCCATAGCCCAAACCTTTAACTTTTTTATCGGGTTCGGTCAAGCCAGACAAAATCAACACCGGCGTTTCAACCTTTGCACCGCGCAAATTTTTCAACACTTCATAACCATTCATATCCGGCAGCATCAAATCCAAAATGATAATGTCATAATCATAAAGTTTGGCAATATCCAAACCATCTTCCCCCAAATCCGTGGAATCCACAACCATGCCTTCCTTTTTCAGCATAGTCTGAATACTTTGAGAAACCGCGTAATCGTCTTCAACTAAAAGAACTCTCATATTTGCCCGCCTTTCGCAAAAAAAATTCTTACTTAATATCTTGAGTTTAATAAGGTTTTATAAAAATGAAAAGAACTTGTTAACAATTATTAACAACCTTAATATTTTTTTAACATCTTGGAAGTTTAATAAAAATGCTTATCTTATTTCTGAAAAAAGCAAAGGAGTAATTAATATGATAAAACTGATGGAACTTCCGTATAATATCGACGCGCTGGAACCCTTTATCAGCCGCCAGACTGTTGGCTTTCATTATTTAAAACACCACAAAGGATATGTTGAAAAATTAAACAACCTGATAAAAGGAACAAAATTTGAGACATCCACCCTAGAAGAAATTATCACGGAATCTCACAAAAAAACAGAATATTTAGGCATATATCATAACGCCGCGCAGGTTTGGAATCATAATTTTTATTGGAAATCCCTCAATCCAAACGGCGGAGAGCCAAATAAAAAACTTTTAGAAAAAATAGAAGAAACTTTTGGCTCTTTTGATGACTTTAAAAATGACTTAAAGCAAAAAGCTTTGGAGCAATTCGGCAGTGGCTGGGCGTGGTTAGTTGAAGACAATAACGGAAATCTCTTAACATACAACACGAGCAATGCGGACAACCCATTGATTTTTGGGCATACGCCTCTGCTAACTATAGATGTGTGGGAACATGCATATTACTTAGATTGTCAAAATGTGCGCGCGGATTATGTCGGTAAGATTTTAGATAATTTACTGAACTGGCAAAATCTTAAAGCCTATGAATAAAAAAGTCTTGCATTTTTAGGCAAAATAGGCTAGAAAAGGGACACTTAAATGAGGTCCCATCGTCTAGTGGCCTAGGACGCGGCCCTCTCAAGGCTAAAACACGAGTTCAAATCTCGTTGGGACCACCAATA
>JBNMLT010000208.1:0-1930 GCA_050874965.1 Alphaproteobacteria bacterium | reverse complement strand
TTCTCCGTTTTAGAGAACTTTTTTTATAAGTTGCAAAGTCCTTGAATTTCATGGTCCAGACGTTTTTCACGCAGTCCGTAAGGATCCTGATGGATAATTATTTGAGCCAACGGAAAAACTTTTAGTATTTTTGCTTCGACACTATCTGAAATATCGTGAGCTTGCGCCAAGGATAAGTTTCCATCCATTTCCAAATGAATTTCGATAAACATAATAAGTCCGGAAACTCTGGTGCGGAAATCATGGTAACCTTTAACGGCTTTTTCTTCTTGAACAATTTGAATAATTGTTTTTTTTATGTCGTTATCCACTTCATGATCTGTAATTTCTTCCAAAGCGCTTAAAGCGATATGCGCGGCATTCCATAGCAAGTATAAGGATATGGCAATAGCGGTGCAACTGTCAAACCATTGCCAATTTAAATAGTGAACAACAATTAAAGATAAAATAATGGCTCCATTTGTTAACAGATCTACCGTGTAATGGGCGCTGTCTGCTTGAATGGCCGGAGATTTTGTTTTTTTGACAACCCACGCCTGAAAAGAGATGAGAAATATAGTAAGCAAAATGCTGACACCCATAACCGACAAACCAATATTTGTTTGCGTGATAGGTGTTGGTTTTATAAATCGGCCGATTCCGTCATATAAAATAAAACCGCCAGAACCGGCAATAAACGCGGCTTGCATCAAAGCGCTTACCGATTCGGCCCTGCCATAACCATAGCGATGGTTTTCTGTAAGTGGTTTGTTTGAAAATCTTACGGCTATAAAGGATATGGACGACGACAGAATGTCTGTCAGGCTGTCAATCATAGATGATAAAATTGACAACGAACCGGTGGTGATTGCGGCAACAGCTTTGATTAAGCATAAAGTGACCGAAACACTAATGCTGGCGGTGGCGGCTAATGATTTAAGACGGTTAAGCGATTTTAGGCTTGCTTTAGAGGTATTCAATAATTTTCTCCAATTGTTGCATGTCAATTTCTAAAAATTTATGGTTAAAATATTTAGAAGCTAACTTAAGATGGTGATTTGAATTATTTACATCAAAGTCAAGCAAAACATAGGCTTTATTGTCGTCTTTGTAAAGAGAAAGAGAAACTTTATCTCCGTTTTCCGCGTAAAGCATTGTTGTTTTTAATGGCTTTCCGGATGGATTTTCAGCCGCAGGTGTGATGGATGTGTTTAAGGCATACTTCATAAAATTAAGTAAATTTTCTTGTTCAGAAGGAATGTTGTTTGGCGAATATAAACGGCCATAACGCAAATCCCATAGGTTGCTATATGTCCATTTGCGCATATCCAAATCCATATCAATAAAATCGCCGGTTATTTCCCAAACTTGAAATTGATTGTCAAATTTTATGTAAGCAGCGCGGGAACCTCGTCCCAAATCGATGTTTATATCACCTAAATCAAAGCGTTGAATAAGATTATTATTGTTGTTTAACTCAATTTCAACAGTTTTGGAATCTTTATCGTCAAGCGGTAACAAGTTAAACATTTTTAAATTTTCGGCTTTATTTGATTTTCTTTCAAAAAACTTGGCGTCGGCGATTGTTGTCAACAAGCGGCGAATTCTTTCTTGATAAACGGGAAAAGTGTCATCATTTGCAAGTATCCATAATCCATCTTCATTACGGAAAGAAAGAGTGTGCTCGCGACTTTTTAAAGTAATGTTGTTAATGTTATTAATCTGTTTTATCACTGCCGGAAAAACATCTTTCCCTTCATAAGCATCAACGCTGCTTTTGTTTGAAATGTAAACAGAAATCATTGAAAGGATAAAAAGAGATAAACAGCCAAAAGAAAGCTTTATAAATTTTTTATCAAAAGTAATGCGATTTTTCCCAAAATTCTTCTGTTTTAATAAAGATTTTAAGCGTACGATCAAGAGAATTAATATTAATAAAATTGGTATAAAC
>JBNMLT010000207.1:0-1937 GCA_050874965.1 Alphaproteobacteria bacterium | reverse complement strand
TCAATAAAGTCAACCACAACCAGACCGGCCAAATCGCGCATTTTTAGTTGTTTTGCGATTTCATCGGCAGCTTCAAGATTTGTTTTTAGAGCGGTTTCTTCAATATCTTTTTCTTTAGTGGCGCGGCCCGAGTTTACATCAATGGAAACAAGAGCCTCTGTCGGGTTGATAACCAAATAACCACCGGATTCCAATTGAACAATAGGATTGTGCAATTTATCTAGTTGCGCTTCAATTTGAAAACGTTGGAACACTGGCGCCTCACCCGGACGGCGGCATTTAATGTGTTTTAAGTTGTGCGGAGATAATATTTTTACAAAATTTCTAGCTGTTTGATAAGCGGCATCGCCATCAACAATAACTTCGGAAATATCTTTTGTATACATATCACGCAACGCGCGTTTAATTAAATTGCCTTCTTCATATATGATTGACGGCGGTTGATTGCGCAGAGCGCTATAGCGAATAGCGTTCCATGTTCGAATAAGATAATTGTAATCACGTACGATATCTGCCTTTGTTTTATCTTCTCCGGCCGTGCGAACAATTAAAGACATTTCCGGATTAAGCGGAAGTTCTTTAATGATGCCTTTTAAACGTTTGCGGTCGGTGGCATTGGTGATTTTTCTGGAAACACCGCCGCTTTTGATGCGATTAGGCATCAAAACGCAATAGCGACCGGCAAGAGAAATATAAGTTGTGCAAGCGGCGCCTTTATTTCCGCGCTCTTCTTTAACAACTTGAACCAAAAGTGTTTGGCCTTCTTTTATAACATCTTGAATTGTGCTGCGGTGAAATAATTTTCTGGCACGCAAAAGTTTGCGCTGTAAATCAAAATTATATTCGGTTGTGTCGGTATCGGTATCATCTTCATCATCGTCAACAACACAATCTTCTTCAATGGATTCGTTATCCATGCCGGTTGTGTCGGCTAATGTTTTGGGTTCTTCAGATTTTTTACGTGGTCGGCGTGTATACCGGCGACGTTTTTTAGGTTCATCCTTGTTTTCGGTTGCTTTATCTTCGCCAGAATTTTCCTCTAAAGCTTTTCCTTCGGATTCTGCCTTTTCTTCGGTAAGCCCTTTTTCATCAGGCAAAACCGCATCAGATGCAACACTGTTAGGGGTTATTTGTTCTACCGGAGTTTCTTCAACAATCTCGGCGTTGTTCTGTGTTAAATAATCGTCATTATCAGGAACAACATTTTGCGCCGGTTCCAGTTGAGATTCTTCAATTTCTTGAGCTTGCTCGGCTTCAAGACGGCGTTGAGCCTCTAAAGCTTCTTTTTCTGCTTTATAACGAGCTTTTTCAGCTTCTTTCTCTTTTAAATATTGAATTTTATTGTTAATAATTTCTTCAACTTCGGCGTTAACTTCATTTAACACTTCTTCAGAAACATTGTAATAATCCGGATGAATTTCATTAAAAGCCAAAAAACCGTGTTTATTGCCGCCATAGTCAATAAAAGCTGCTTGTAAAGAAGGTTCAATGCGTATAACTTTTGCTGTGTAAATATTGCCTTTAATTTGTTTGCGGGAAGAAGATTCAAATTCCACATCTTCAACTTTATTTCCATCCACAATAACAACGCGTGTTTCTTCTGGTTGTGTATCGTCGATTAACATTCTTTTTATCATTATATAACCCCAATTATGGCCCTTATGGACCGTTTATCCCACGGGTTGATAATATGCAAAATGATATTCAAAGATTTATAATACCAACAAGGCTATTCCTTATTTTGAACGGTTGGCCTTTTTGCTTTTTCTTGTCCGTTATTTCTTCCTTATTCTTCTTACTTATTAGAAAATACCGGAAAGTAGTTATCTAACCCAAACTTTTTGTTCCCTTTAATGTTAAAAAAAATTTTTCTCTTACCTTTAAAAAACTCTCAAATTAAAAATCATTTTTAACAGGAAAACAAAAATAGCATAAAG
>JBNMLT010000206.1:0-1944 GCA_050874965.1 Alphaproteobacteria bacterium | reverse complement strand
TTAATATCGTGAATAGATTTAGCGCCGGTAGCTTCATCAATATCCCAAACCACCAAACGTAAAGTTGCTCTGATTGGAGCAGCATAGGTCATATCACGCTTTAAGCATTCTTCAACATCATATTTTGGCTCTTCCAAAACATATTTTACAAATTCCAATTCGCCGTTGCCGGAAAAATCTGTAATCGGGAAAATAGATTTGAAAACTTCTTCCAAGCCAAACTCACAATGTTCGCCGTTAGCGTCTACATTGTTGATAAAGCTTGAATAAGAGCCGGTTTGAACGTCAATTAAATTCGGCATATCGGCAACTGCTTCGATTCGGCCGAAATTTTTTCTTACACGCTTTTTCTCCGTATAAGACTCTTTCATGTATATTTCCTCTAACATTTTGATTCTGCGGCAATTCTTATGAAGAAACTTCAATCCCGCCCGCAGAAGGTTAAACTTATAAAACGTTTAATTTGAATATAGCCAAACCCCTGATAAATCCACACTCTCAGCCATATTCACCAAATAATAGGCACGCAAATTTTCATCTGCCTGCTTTAAACTGACCGGATTATAGACTTTTCCGCTTTGTTTTGCAACATTTTTCTTTTATTTACCCTTGTTTTGTAAATTAAAAACAGAAAACGAACGATTGAGAATAAAAAAAGAATCGTGTATTTCATAAAAAAACAACAAATAGAAAAGGAAATACACGATGGATAAAGAATACAATAAAAGAAAGCAAAAGTCAAAGCATATAACATTAGAAGAACGAATAGAAATAGACAAAGGATTGGCCTTAGGAAAAAGCATAAGACGGATAGCAAAAGAATTAAAACGTTCTGTATCCAGCGTATCGGTAGAAATAAAGAAAGGCAAATATAATGGCAAATACAATGCGTTAATAGCTGATAAACGAGCCATTGCAAGAGCGCAAAACTCGCACAAACATTGCAAATGGCGAGATTATCAGCTATTAAATTTCGCCGAACGGCATTTAAAGCAAAAATGGTCGCCGGAGATTATCGCTGCAATTTGGAACAGGAATAATCCCAACCGCACCATATCTCATACATTTATCTATGATTTAATTAAAAATTACCGTCATGAATGGCAGAAGTATTTGATTTATAAAGGTAAAAAACATTCAAAGCCTTTGCATCACGCCAAAGTTTCGCAGATACCGCAAAGAGTAGATATTTCCTTGCGCCCGGAGATTATTAACAATCGTGAACGGATTGGCGATATTGAAGCTGATACCGTAATTTCTTCGCGTGGTGGAAAGTCTTGTCTGGCGGTATTTGTTGACCGTAAAACTCACTATTATTGGATTGTTAAAATGAAAAATAAATCAGCTGGAGAAATGCTGAAAGCTACTGTCAAAACTTTCAAAAATTATCCAATTAAATCCATAACTTATGATAACGGGAGTGAAAATATGAACCATCTTATTGCCAATAAAATATTGCATTGCGAAAGTTATTTTTGCCGGCCTTATTGTTCGGCTGATAAAGGCTCTATTGAAAACAGAAATAAAATTTTACGCCAGTTTTTGCCTAAGAAAACTAATTTTGATTTGATTTCTCAAGATACTCTTGATAATATTCAGAGGTCTATCAACAATAGACCCCTGAAATTACTTGCTTGGAATACACCTTCCTCCGCTTCTCTGTTCGTTTAGCTACTTTAATCTACAAAAAAGTGACAGAATTTTTAATTGAGTCTATTCCGAGTCTAAAAGCATGATAATCATCTGAAAAAAATTACAGCCGCGCACTCATCAAACTGCAATTATCAGTCAAATCAGATGAAACCGAAAAATTAAAAACTTTTTGATTGCATATTATACATATTTAGTTTATATTACAAAAAATACAACTATTTTAGAAGTCGGAGATACTCATGACAGCTCATCAGAACCGAATTATTATTATAAAAGAACATAAAACCAGCA
>JBNMLT010000205.1:0-1968 GCA_050874965.1 Alphaproteobacteria bacterium | reverse complement strand
TTCTTATAATATCTGAAATAATATTTTTTGTCAATAAATGAGTACAAAAAAACTGAAAAAATGCATAATTCCGCAACATGACTTGACAAGCAGAAAACTTGTTTATATACCGTTGTAAAATAAAGAATTTATTCGGAGAAAAATATGCTGAAAAAAACAATTTTATTAATAGCCTTCTGTTGTTTCGTGTTTGGTATATGGTATGGTTTTGATGAATATAGTAAACATCAGGAAAATGTTGTAAAAAGTCATATTGAAAAAAATTTTTCATTTGAAAGTGTTTTGAAAAAAGCTAAAAAATTAGCCTCGGAATCTTTTCAGGCGCCGGCAACAAATTTGCCTGAAGATTTGCTGAATTTAAGTTATGATGATTATCGGGATATTCGCTTTGTTCGCGAAAATGGACCATGGTACGGGCAAAATTTGCCTTATGAAATTCAGTTTTTCCATCTGGGGAATATTTTCCAAATTTCAGTGCCTATCAATGAGGTTGTTGACGGTGTTTCTCAAAATATTCATTATTCCAGCAAGTTTTTCGATTATGGAAAAAATCAGTTACATGAAGAACAATTAAAAAATTTGGGATATGCCGGATTTAGAATTCACAGTCCGTTAAATACATCGGCTTATTTTGATGAATTGGTTACTTTTTTGGGCGCAAGTTATTTTCGTGGTTTGGCTAAAAAGCAGAAATACGGACTTTCAGCGCGTGGACTGGCTATTGATACGGCAGAAATGACAGGGGAAGAGTTTCCGATATTTAAAGAATTTTGGATAGAAAAGCCAAAAATAAAAGATAAATACATCCAATTATATGCGTTATTAGATAGTAAAAGTGTTGTTGGGGCTTATAAGTTTAAAATAATTCCTGGGACCAACACAATTATGGATATAGAAGCGAATTTGTTTACAAGAGCTGATATTAAAAAGTTGGGGATTGCTCCTTTGACATCCATGTTTTTGTTTGGTGAAAATAATAAACACGATTTTGATGATTATCGTCCGGAAGTTCATGATAGTGACGGATTACTAATTCATAATGGTCATGATGAGTGGTTATGGCGTCCGTTGGATAATTCAAAACATTTGCGCATTAGTTCATTTTTAGATGACAATCCAAAAGGTTTTGGCTTGTTGCAACGTGATAGAGATGTGCGAAATTACTTGGATTTTGAAGCTAATTATCAGGATAGGCCAAGTGCTTGGGTTGAGCCATTGTCAAATTGGGGAAAAGGTTTGGTTCAATTGGTTGAAATTCCGTCGCAACAAGAAATTCACGATAATATTGTGGCATATTGGGTTCCGGAACAAGAAATTAAAGCTAACCAAGAATATAAATTTGCTTATCGCTTAATCTGGTTAAACGACGTCATGAAAGACAAAGAGTTGGTATCCATTACGGCAACTCGCACAGGTGTAGGCGGTGTTTCCGGAGTAAATGCTGATAACACCGACCGCAAATTTGCCATTGATTTTTCCGGAAAAATATTGGATGAAAAATTTGCTGAAAAAGGAATAAATCCAGAAGTTTCTGCCACAAAAGGTCAAATTAATAGTGTAAGCAGCGTTTATAATCCGATAACAAAAGGAATTACGGTTTATATTGATTATCAACCGGTTGACGGAGATGAAATTCGTGTTGTTTTGAAACAAGACGGTAAAGTTGTTTCAGAAGTATGGAGCTATCAATGGTTAAATTAAAAATTCAAAGTGCTGTGGATATTTTAACGGCATATTTGCATGGTTTAGGACTGAAGAAAGAATATGCACCTCAAATGCTGGAAGTTTATAAGAACATAGAAAGCTCTGAAAATATTATTGCAAGCTTGGATGAAATTATTTATCAAAAGTCCAAGAGAATTTTTAAAGAAAAATTGGATAAAATTCAGCTGGTTGCTCTATACAAAGCTATTTTTTTGAAATGTGGTTTAGCCGAAAAATATGGCATTGCACCATTGTTGCCAAATT
>JBNMLT010000204.1:0-1986 GCA_050874965.1 Alphaproteobacteria bacterium | reverse complement strand
ATTGACGGATGACGAGCAAATGGCTTTTTTGGTTCGCGGCGATAGCGATTTAATCGTCAAGATGCTGTACCAAAAGGATGTTTACTTTTCAGACGAGGTTTTGTCTAAATTAATTGAGCGAGGCAATCGGCAAGAATTGTTTGCAGCTGTTCACTATGATGTTTTTTCTAAACCGCCGCGTTCGGGAAAAAGTTTGTTACACTATGCCAAAATAATGGCTCAACGGAAAAATCTTAATTTTATCTGGGAAACTTGCGCAAAGGCTTTGGCCAAAAACAATGAACCTTTAGATGTTTTTGAGTTGGCGTTGATTAATCATTGTGACATAGATTCGCTGCTGGATTACATCGAAAATCGCGGGTTAAGCATTCAAACTGAAAACCGCTTGATAAAGGATGAAAGCTATGCTGAAAAACTTGATCAGTTACTGGATTCTGGATATATTTTTATGTCAGAAGAAGCTGAAAGTTTTTTGTTAAAACATTGTGATGAAAACGCGGTACTTCGCTATTTGGATAACTTGTACAAAAAAGAGGATAGTCTTTATGATGAATCTGTAAAAATTTTGTTGCAAAAATATTCTGAATACGTGCCTGATTATTTGGAGCATTGCGAGGTTGACAAGAAATTAAGCGATTTGTTTGTGCGGAAATATCCGGAATTGTTGGAAAAATATTTGGAAAAATACGGCTTTGAGAGCAGTGATATGGAAATAGCTTATTTAAGGCGATGTTCCGAAATCAAAGTGCTTCGCTATATTGCCGATAATCCGATATTTCCCGAAACAGAAGTTTATTTGGTAAAAAATCGTAAGCCGGAAACTGTTTTGTTTTATATAGAAAAAACAAATTTAACGAAAAAGGCTGAAGAAGAATTGTTGCGACAGGGAAATAAAAGTCTTCTTTCCGTATATTTGGAAAAATATAAGCTTTTTGACGGGAATGACATTGTTTTGTTAGATGTTGTGGATTACAAACTATGTTGTAAATATATAAGCCGATATTTATTATCCGCGGAAGGTGACAGGTACCTTCAATATCAAAGATTCCCTGTGGATGATATCCGTTTCACCAGTGAATTTGTTAAAATTTATAAAGATAGTCATTTCTGGGAATTAAAAAAACGTTACGATTCTGAAAACTAACAAAAAACTTTCTTGCTTGGGTGAGCAAGAAAGTTTTTTTGTTTTTAAATTTGAAAATTAGCGGAAATAACAAAAAGCCTTGGAAAACCAAGGCTTTTGAACAACAATTGGCGGAGAGGCAGAGATTGGCTACGCCGCCACGGCGCTCATTCGCAAAGCTTACCGGCGTTCTGGCGCCCGCCTTTCGCTTGTGGTCGAACTCTTCTCCCAGAGTTCGGCGAGCCGGTAGGGGAATGAAGCTAGAGTGAAACAACAAAAAAGCCTTGGAAAACCAAGGCTTTTGAACAACAATTGGCGGAGAGGCAGAGATTCGAACTCTGGGAGGACTCGCATCCTCGACGGTTTTCAAGACCGCTGCATTAAACCACTCTGCCACCTCTCCAGTATCTGCATACGTTTATTACTCTTTACACCGTTGCGTGGTTTTTGTAAATTGTAAAAACACAGCGTGGCAAATACAAAAGGACTTTTGCCATAGAATGAATAAAAAGTCAAGATCTATTTTGATAATTTATCCACAAATTTATAAAAAAAATAAGTCATGATTTATTTTTTTGCGAAAATCTATATAATTAAAACAGAAAAGAGGAAAAAATGAAAAAAATAGGATTGTTAATTTGTCTTGGTTTATGCAGCTGCCAAACGTATCCGACAGCTCAAGATGTTTATTATGAAAAAACAACCAGCGTTCCATATAATCCGCCAGCGGTTTTGTATAATTCGCAAGGAACCGCGCCGGCAACGTACATAACCACAGAACCGCAAACAATATATGTGACGGAGCAACCAACCACGCAAGTGATTTATGTGGAAGAACCGGCGTATGTGGCTCCAAGCTTTGT
>JBNMLT010000203.1:0-2012 GCA_050874965.1 Alphaproteobacteria bacterium | reverse complement strand
GTTTGAATGAAGCGTCAAAAGAATTTTTTGCAAAAGTTTTGCATGGTTTGGATTTGTTGGGAATTAAATACCGTGTGAACAATCGATTGGTTCGCGGTTTGGACTATTATTCGCACACGGTTTTTGAATTGACAACAGACAAGTTAGGCGCGCAAGGAACTGTTTTGGCTGGTGGTCGCTATAATGGTTTAGTGGCTCAAATGGGTGGCGGTGATGTGGCCGGAATTGGTTGGGCTTGCGGAGTTGAGCGTTTAGCCATGCTGTTGGATAAAGATGTTGAAATATCACGTCCGGTTGCGGTGATTCCATTGGGTGAAGATGCCGAAGACAAGGCGTTGGAAATTTCTAATCAGTTGCGGCGCGCCGGATTCCGTGTTGAGCAAAGTTATAGCGGAAATATGAAAAAACGCATGGCAAAGGCCAGCAAGGTAAACGCGTTTAAGGCTGTTATTATTGGTTCGGACGAACTAGCCAAGGGTGAAGCAACGCTTAAAGATTTGGATAGTGGCGAACAGAAAAATGTTGAATTTAATCACTTGATTGAGGAAATAAGATAATGAATTTTGAAGAAAAATTGGCTAACGTTGTTAATCGCTATGAAGAAGTGCAAGCACTGCTTTCCACCAATATTTCTTCAGATGAATTGGTCAAGTTAAATAAAGAGCTGTCAGTTTTAGAACCTGTGGTGGGGGCTATCGAAAATTATAAGAAGCATGCGCAAGCCATGCAAGATGACAAGGCTATGATGGATGACGCATCTTTGGACAAAGAAATGCGTGAAATGGCGGAATCTGAGTATTATGAAATAAAAGAACAGCTTCCGGAGTTGGAAAAAGAAATTCGTGTTTTGTTGTTGCCTAAAGAAGCCGATGATGAAAAAAATGCCATATTGGAAGTGCGAGCCGGTACCGGTGGGGATGAGGCGGCTCTGTTTGCCGCGGTTCTTTTTGAAATGTATCAGCGCTATTCGCAAAAACAAGGTTGGAAATTTGAAATTTTGGATTCTAACGAAAATGGTTTGGGTGGCTACAAAGAAGCTTCGGCAAAAATCACAGGAAAAGATGTTTTTGCCAAGTTAAAGTTTGAATCTGGCGCGCATCGGGTGCAACGTGTTCCGGTGACAGAATCTCAGGGCCGTGTTCATACATCGGCGGCAACGGTGGCTGTTTTGCCGGAAATTGAAGAAGTGGACATGTATATCAATCCGGCGGATTTGAAAATTGATGTGTATCGCGCGTCTGGCGCGGGAGGCCAACACGTTAACCGCACGGAATCCGCTGTGCGTATTACTCATATTCCAACCGGAATTGTGGTGCAATGTCAGGATGATCGTTCACAGTTTAAGAACAAAGAAAAGGCGATGAACCATTTGCGTGCTAAACTGTATGATAGTCAAAAAGAAGCGATTGATGCCAGCTATTCGGAAAAACGCAAATTACAAGTGGGAAGTGGTGACCGTAGCGAACGGATTCGGACGTATAACTATCCGCAAGGGCGTGTGACCGACCACCGAATAAATTTAACGCTGTATAAATTGGACGAGGTTGTTTCTGGCGAGGCCTTGGGCGAAATTATTGATGCCTTAATCGCCGAGGATCAAGCCGATCGCTTGGCAGAAATGGATTAAAATAGAAAAAACTCCAGAGTTGAAAAACTTTGGAGTTTTTTAGTCTTTACTTTTTAAAATTCTCTTGATATAATGTTTAACGGATGGGCGATAGTCTGTCTGGGGTGTGGAAGCCTCTTGAATGAACGTCTTGCAAGGACGCTAAAATTGCGTATATACCTTCTGGTCATATGGCTGGAAGGTAGCAAAATAAGCTATGTGCATAGCTAATATGCTACACTATTTTTCATTCAGTAGTTTCCAACTTCCAGCTGCCTTTCGGTGGCTTTTTTTGTGTTAACAAGAATTATGGAAGAGAAAAACAATGAATAATTATAAATATGAAGAACAGTCCGGTCGTTCAATGATTGAAATGTTGGGCGTGCTGGCGATTATCGGTGTTTTG
>JBNMLT010000202.1:0-2016 GCA_050874965.1 Alphaproteobacteria bacterium | reverse complement strand
TCCACTTGGATCATCAGGATTTTGATATACCACATCGTCAATATACGGCTTGTGCAGGTTATCCACATCAATACCGGTTGCGGCTTTAATTTCGGCCACCGAGCCAAAAACATCAACCCTTGGAAAAGCCGGATTATCGGATTTCCAAACCGGAATCGGCGTTCCCCAAAAACGATTGCGGGAAATTGACCAGTCGCGGGCTCCCTCCAGCCATTTACCAAAACGACCGTCTTTAATGTGTCCCGGAATCCAGTTGATTTGTTGGTTTAGACGCACCATTTCATCACGAAAATCTGTAACTTTTACAAACCAAGAACTCATCGCTTTATAAATCAGCGGTGTGTCGGTACGCCAACAAAACGGATAAGTATGGGTGTATTGCTCTTTTTTAACCAAAATGCCGTTTGCTTTTAACCAAGCTAAAATCGGTTCATTTGTTTCAAATACTTGCTTACCTTCATAATCTGAAACTTCCGCGGTAAATTTACCCGCTTCATCAACCGGACAAACCACAGGAAAGTTTTCATCATAAGCGCGGCAAGCTTCAAAGTCGTCTTGACCAAAACCAGGGGCAATATGCACAACACCAGTACCATCTTCGGTGGATACAAATTCGCCACTCAAAATTTTAAACGCACCTTTTTCTTTAAGTTTTTGGAAATATGGAAACATCGGCTCATAGCTTAAACCAAGCAAGTCAGCACCTTTGATTTTTTTGAGCAAAACAGCGTGTTCCAACTGCTTTTTATAACTTCCTAAACGAGCTTCGGCCAAAATATATTGTTGCCCGTCTTCTTCCATAACCGCATAGTCAATGTCTTTACCCACTGCCAACATCAGGTTAGACGGCAAAGTCCACGGTGTAGTGGTCCAAACCAAAATTTTTTGGCCGGTTTCCAATTTGAACATAACCGTAATTGCCGTGTCTGTTTTATCTTTATAACCCAAGTTTACCTCAAAGTTGGAAAGCGGCGTTTCCGCCGCCCATGAATATGGCAAAACGCGGTAATCTTCATAAACCAAACCTTTGTCGTACAATTCTTTGAAATTGTGGATAACGCTTTCCATAAACGGTAAATTCATTGTTTTATAATCTCGACTGAAATCAACCCAACGACCGATACGTTTAAACAATTCCACCCAAATACCAGAATATTTCAAAACATCGGAGCGGCAGAAGTTATTAAATTTTTCCACTCCATATGCCTCAATTTGTTTGCGTCCCGAAACTCCTAGTTGCTTTTCCGCTGCCATTTCTGCCGGCAAACCGTGACAATCCCAGCCCAAACGACGTTCTACTTTTTTACCGTCCATTGTCTGAAAACGCGCCACCACATCTTTTACATATGACACCATAATGTGTCCATAGTGCGGTGTGCCATTGGCAAACGGTGGTCCGTCATAAAAAACAAATTCTGCCGCGCCATCACGGTTATGCACAGATTTTTCAAATGTTTTATCTTCTTCCCAGAACTTCAGCACTTCTTTTTCAAGTGCCACAAAATCAGGCTTTGCTTTTACATCAGCATAGTACTTTGTCATAATTTTTTACCCATCAAAAATTGATTATTTAACTGTTTGATTTTAGAAAATTTTATATAAAAAGACGCACAATCCCCTAAGGGATAATTCGAAATATATATGTTGAAACAAACGTCATTTTTCACTCTTTTTCTTGATTTTATGCTTTAATCTATAACCATTTTTTATAAACGTCAATAGACTTTTCACCTTATACTTATTTTAATATACAGCCTCTGTAACAATTTGTAACATATTGTTAAAAGCATTTTAGACAAAGCTGTGGTATATAAAAACCATATAAAATGTGTAATTAGCTAAATAATAAGGATTTTCAATGACTAAAACAATTAAGGTCGCCGTTATCGGTGCCGGCATGATGGGGAAAAACCACCTTAAAACTTATAAAAATTTACAAGGTGTTGAACTTGTTGGTGTGTATGATGTGTTTCCAGAAGCTGCAAAAAACGCTGCAGAAACATATGACATCAAAGC
>JBNMLT010000201.1:0-2058 GCA_050874965.1 Alphaproteobacteria bacterium | reverse complement strand
CATATAAGGTTGATTTTGCAAATTTATATATTAAAAGTGGAAGATATGGAAATGGAGGGGCATTTTGTGTCAAAAGACAATTTGAAAAATTATCCGATGTCAACTTTAATGAAAAAAGTTTTAAAAAAGTGGTGTGAAAAATGTTGAAGTATTTTGTGTTTTTTAGTTGTTTTCTAACTGCATCAAATGCGTTTGCCGATAGTGTGATTTTAATGATTGGTGACGGAATGGGAAATAAGCATATCCAATGTGTGGGACGAGACAATGATTTGTTTCTTCAAACTCTTTCACCGCAAGTGCAGCTCCATACTTCATCGGCGGATAATGCGATAACTGATTCCGCTGCCGCCGCCACAGCTTATTCTTGCGGAATTAAAACAAATAACGGATATTTAGGCATGGATGCTCAGCAAAAAAATTGCAGGACGATTGCCGAGGAAGCTGTGGAACAAGGCAAAGATGTTTATATTTTATCAACGGATATGGATACGGGCGCAACACCATCAGCTTTTTATGCCCATGTCAATAGTCGATATAACCGTGAAAAAATTTTAGAATACAAAAAGCAAGCTTCTGAAAAAATGCATATTTTATTGAATGAATCGCATATAGATTTGGCTGTGGAAAATTTATTGGAAAAACTAAAAAGTTCGTCAACACCTTATTTTGTTATGATAGAAGAAGCATACATTGATAAATGCTCGCATAATAATGATTATAATTGTATGGAACAAGCTTTAAAAAATTTTGATAAGGCTGTGAAATTAGTTTATGAATTTGCCCAAAATCGTGAAGATGTTCATGTTTTTGTGACGGCGGATCATGAAACAGGAGGTTTGTCGCAAAACTGTGAGTACACAACCAGAAATCATACGCTTTTAGATGTTTCTTTGTTTGCCAAGACAAATAGATATTTTTTCAAAAATGACATGGAGAATAATGAACTGCATGATTTTATGAAAGATGTTTTACGCTGGTAAAATAGCGCTTTTTTACTCATAGTAACAAGAGGTGCTTTTTTGCCTGATTTAGGAATAGTTATTGACAATAGTCCGAATAAAGACTATTTACTTTCACCAAAAGGTATAAAAGGGTAGATAAAAAAGGTAAAAATGCAAAAGTTGCAACAAAGGCACAAAGAACTTAATGCCGTTATAAATCGCATTGATCGTCTGTATATGCGGTTTGCAAAAATTAGTGGCGTTAATCATTATACCATTCAAATTTTGTATATTATGGCGCATTCTGAGATTAAAACGCAAAAAGATATTGTTGATTTATACGGGTTACCAAAACAAACCGTTAATACAATTGTCAATCAACTTGTGTCAAGCGGTTATGTTTCTTTAGAACCAGATCTAAAAAATAAGCGTAACAAAATTATATCTCTAACATTAGCTGGGCAAAAGCACGCGGAAAAATTGACTAATCCTCTTTTGCAATGTGAAATAAATGTTTTGCAAAAAATGGGAGATGACAAAGTATTGCGCTTAATTCAAAGTAATATGGAATATGCGCAATATTTGGATCAAGAAATCAATAATTTTCAAAAAGGTAAAATAGATGCAAATACAACTATTCGAACATTTTAATTATTCTAAACTTTTACGATTTACGGCGCCATCTATCGCAATGATGGTTTTTTTATCTATTTACAGTATTACAGACGGCATTTTTGTTTCTAACTTTGTCGGCTCAACCGCTCTTGCCGCTGTTAATATCATTTTTCCTTTTTTTACGATATTCGGCGCAGTTGGATTTATGCTGGGTAGTGGCGGTAGTGCGTTGGTGGCAAAAACTTTGGGTGAAAACAAAAAATTTAAAGCCAATCAAATATTTTCTCTTTTAATTTACGCCACCATTATTTTTGGCATTATTGTTTCGATTTTGGGACTTGTATTTTTGGAACCTTTAGTGTCGGCGTTCAAAATAAAAGAAGAACTTTTGGCCGATGGTCTTGCGTATGGTCGCATTTTGTTTCCGGCCGTTACGGCGTTTATGTTGCAATACATATTCCAAGCTTTTTTTATTGTGGCAGAACGTCCGAATTTTGGATTT
>JBNMLT010000200.1:0-2085 GCA_050874965.1 Alphaproteobacteria bacterium | reverse complement strand
CATAAAAGACTTCTGGATATCGTAGATCCGACACCGCAAACAGTTGACGCTTTGATGAAGCTTGATTTGGCTGCCGGTGTTAATGTTGAAATTAAATTGTAATTTAATGTTGGCTCTTAAATGGATTAGGATGTCAACCTATTAAGAAAAGGAAAAAATAATAATGCGTACGGGTCTAATCGCAAAAAAATTAGGAATGTCCCGCATTTTTGAAGCAGATGGAACACATGTTCCTGTAACTGTTTTAAGCGTAGAAGGTCTTCAAGTTGTTAATGTAAAAACAGCTGATAAAGATGGCTACAATGCAGTACAGCTTGGTACAGGTGCTATTAAAGCTAAAAACGTTACCAAGCCTATGAAGGGATATTTTGCAAAAGCAAAAATTGAACCAAAGAAAAAATTGGGCGAATTCAGAGTTTCTGAAGATTGCTTGCTTTCTGTTGGTGATGAATTGTCAGTAGAGCACTTTGTTGCCGGCCAATATGTTGATGTTTGCGCAACTTCTATCGGTAAAGGTTTTGCCGGTGTTATGAAACGTCATAACTTTGCTGGTTTGGAAGCATCTCACGGTGTGTCTATTTCTCATCGTTCTCACGGTTCTACCGGACAAAGACAAGATCCTGGTAAAGTTTTCAAGGGTAAAAAAATGGCCGGTCACTTGGGTGCAGAACGTGTAACTGTTCAAAACTTGAAAGTGGTTGCTGTTGATGCTGCCAAAGGCTTGATTATGGTAAAGGGTGGCGTTCCTGGTTCTGAAAACACTTGGGTTAGAGTTACTGATGCCGTTAAAAAGCCGGCATATGCCTCTGTTCCAATGCCAGCAGGATTGAAAAAAGTTGATGAACCTGTTGCAGCGGCTGAAACTCCAGCTGAAAATGCATAATGAAGTGTAAGGATAGTAAAATGAAACAGGACATCTTAAATTTAGAAAATAAAAATGTCGGATCTATCGAACTGAATGACGCTATTTATGGTTTGGAAGTTCGCGCTGATATTTTACAACGCGTTGTAAATTGGCAATTAGCTAGATTGCAAAGCGGTAATCATGCTACCAAAGGCCGTTCTGATGTGGCTTTGACAGCGGCAAAACCTTTTAAACAAAAAGGTTCTGGTAATGCTCGTCAAGGTTCTCGCAAGGGCGCGCAATTCAGAAAAGGTGGCGTTGTATTTGGTCCGGTTGTGAGAGATCATTCTTTCGACTTGACTAAAAAATTCAGAAAACTTGGTCTGAAAACTGCTTTGTCTGCAAAAGCTAAAGCAGGAAACCTTGTTGTTATTGATGAAGCAAAGTTGTCAGCTCCAAAGACAAAAGATTTACAAGCTAAATTGAACGCTTGTGGTCTGACAAACTGCCTCTTTATTGATGGCAAGGAAGTTGATGTTAATTTTGCATTGGCTAGCCGCAATATTGCCGGAATTGATATTCTGCCAACAATCGGCGCTAATGTGTATGACATCTTGAAAAAGGACAAATTGGTGTTAACAAAAGATGCAGTAAATTGCTTAGAGGAGAGATTAAATGGTTAAGAGCAAATCAAACAATGTAACTGCAGCAATGTATGATACATTGGTTCGTCCGGTAATTACCGAAAAATCTATGGTTTCTTCGGAAGCTGGAAAAGTGGTATTTATGGTACCTTTATCAGCTACGAAAGATGATGTTAAAGCCGCTGTTGAAGCAATCTTTAACGTTAAAGTAAATAAGGTAAATACAATTAAACAATTCGGTAAGGTAAAAAGCTTTAGGGGGCATCAGGGCGTTCGCTCAGATTTCAAAAAAGCTATTGTTACACTTGCCGACGGTCAAAACATTGATGTTACTACAGGAATTTAATTATGGCTTTAAATACATTTAAGCCCACATCTGCAGGTCGTCGCCAACTTATTCTCGTTGATAAAAGCGAGTTATACAAGGGCAAACCTGAGAAAAGTTTAACAAAAGGTCTGAACAAGACTGGTGGGCGTGATAACTTTGGTCACGTTACAAGTCGTCGTATTGGTGGCGGTCATAAACGCAGCTACCGTATGATTGATTTCAAACGTAATAAATTTGATTGCGAGGCTACTGTTGAGAGAATTGAATAT
>JBNMLT010000199.1:0-2094 GCA_050874965.1 Alphaproteobacteria bacterium | reverse complement strand
TTAATCCCAAACAAATAACAATAGAGGCAATCAGCGCATCTCCGGTTAAAGAATAATCAGACAGCACCATGTGTCCCGATTCTTCACCACCAAGATTGGAATCGGTTTCGCGCATTTTTTCAATGACGTAGCGTTCTCCCACAGCAGAAGTTTGATAGTTGATGTTCAAAGATTTTAAATAGCTTCCCAAGCCTAAGTTTGAATAAATGGTGGCCACAACACTGTTGCCTTTTAACAGATTGTGTTGCTTAAAATAAGTTGCGAGATAGGCAATAATTTGATCGCCATTTAAACGGTTTCCTTTTTCATCACAAACAATAATACGATCGCCGTCGCCATCAACGGCTATACCGAGTTGACTATGATTTTCAACCACAGTTTGACATAGATTTTCAGTGTGTTGCGAGCCGCAATCTTTGTTAATGTTGCAACCATCCGGCTTGTCGGATAAGCTTATAATTTCTGCTCCTAAATATTTGTAAACTTCTGGCATGATGGCAGAAAAAGCGCCGTTTGCCGAATCGAGAACAATTTTCATGCCGCTTAAAGCGTTTTTAGGCGCAATTTTGCTTATAGTTTGCAAATAATTGGCCAAACCGGCGGAATAATGTGTTAAATGTCCAATGTTGTTTGTATCGTAACACGGAGAAAACTCTCGCGCCATAAGTTCTTCAACCTGCTTGGATTGTTCATCGGAAAATTTATCGCCGCCGGCGTTTATAAATTTTAGCCCATTATCTTGATAAGGGTTGTGTGACGCGGTAATCATAATGCTCATATCCACGTTGAGCGTTGGGGTTAAAGTTGTGCATAAAGGAGTTGGTATAACGCCTAAATCTATAACCTCAACGCCTTGTGAAAGAAATCCGGCGCTTAAGGCGCTAAAAAGCATGTCGCTTGAAATGCGCGTATCTTTTGCAATAGCCACACGTTTTTGTTTAAGACAAATTGTTTTGCTTAGGGCAACAGCCAAGCGACTGCAAAAATCAATAGTCAGCGGATAAGAATTGGCCACTCCGCGAATACCGTCTGTTCCAAAAAGATTATTAGACATTTTTAAGGCTCCTAGAAAAAAAAGCCGCTATTGTGGTTAGCGGCTTAATCGTTTATTAGATTAAATTAAAAAACATAGCGCAAGCCAGTGTAAATTTCGTGTGCTGTGATATCGGCATGTTTGATTGAGCCCATGTCATAGTAACGATAACCGGCATCAACATTGAAACGATTTGTAACTTTGACGCTCAAACCACCACCCAAAGACCAAGTAAAGCGTGTTGGTTTGTAGTTGCCGTTTGTTGTTGCTGTTTGGGTTGAACCATCTGGCATTGTGTAAGAATCTCTGTATTTCATGGATGTAAAACCAATACCAGCGCCAACATATGGTGTGAACCATCTGTATGGAGCAAAATCAAAATATCCGTTTAACATATAAGAATATGTTTTGAAATTATATTTTTGACGATCTCCAACACCTTCAGAGAATTTCTTTTCACTTTTTTGACGCCATACGTATTCTAATTCTGTACGGAAATAATTGTAACGATAACCTAAAGCGCCACTTAACATTAATTTATTTTTATCCAAACCTTCGGAATTGATACCGCTGTTGCCTTTTTTGGAATAATCGTGTTTAACAACACCGCCACGACCGCCTAAATAGAAACCATTGCAGTCAGCCATTGCGTTAGAGCATAAAAATGTGCCGGCTAACAAAGCTAAAATAAGTTTATTCATTTGTTTTCTCCTTTGAAAATAACTGGTGTCAGCCTACGCTAAAATCTTTAAAATTTAATTAAAGTTGGGAAAATCCTTAAAAAACATTGATTTTATTTGGAAGCAGGGGTATTTTTATTTTGGAAAGGCGGTCGGATAGCTGCGTCAAGGAATGTAAAATCTATTGATGAGGAAAGTCCGGGCTTCACGGAAACAAGGTACCAGATAACGTCTGGCTGGAGAAATCCAAGGGAAAGTGCCGCAGAAAATTACCGCCGGTCAATGGCCGGTAAGGTTGAAAAGGCGAGGTAAGAGCTCACCGCACAAGCAGTAATGTTTGTGGCAAGGTAAACCCTATCTGATGTAAGACCAAATTAGGAG
>JBNMLT010000198.1:0-2099 GCA_050874965.1 Alphaproteobacteria bacterium | reverse complement strand
AATTTGTCTGCCCAAGACATTCTTGAGGCCTTAAATCGCTACGAAGATTTGCTCGTTGAAATTCGCAAAGTAGAGAATTATGCATATCTTTTGCATTCAACTCATCTCAATGATAAAGATATTTCCGTGTTTTATCAAAGTGTGAACGATAAAGTTTGCATTTTAAAAAAACAGCTGATTTTCTTTGAAAATTGGCTTATTCATGGAAAAAACTTAGATATGACGGAGTTGAAAAACATTTTGCCTAAAGGAACATGTAACTGGCTCCAAAGACTGCGATTGAGGCAAAAACATTCTTTATCCAACGAGTTAGAAAAATTGTTTGCCGATGAAAACAATGCCGCTCAATATTGGTTGCGTCTTTATAATGAAACACGGGCATCTTTAGTATTCTCCATAGAAAATAAAGATTATACCGAAGGACAACTGATGAAATTATTTTCTCATAAAGATGAAAACATTCGAAAGTTGGCCGGAAATGCCTTGTTTAAAAAATACACGCAAAACAGATTTCTTTTTGCTTTGATATATAATGCCATGTTAAAAGGCTGGCAAATTGACAATCATTGGCATAATTTTGATTGTCCTGAGGCTGCCGCTAATTTAGCAAATTGTATTGAACAAAAAGATCTGGAAAATCTTGTATCGACAGCAATTTTAAATAATGTTTCTATTCCGCAACGTTACTACACGTTAAAAGCCAAGGTTTTTGGCAAAAACAAGCTTTCATACTGGGATAGGAACGAGGCATATCCTTTTGAACAAAAGGAGGAGCAATATTCTGTTGAACAAGCTAAAGATATTATCTTAACCGCTTTCAACGAATTTTCTCCCAAATTTGCAACAATTGCGCGAATATTTTTTGATAAGGATTTAATAGATTATTATCCTTATGCAGGAAAAGCAACCGGTGCGTATTGTACAGAACCGCCTGTTGGTGTTATGCCTATGGTGTTTCTAAACTATACCGGAAATTTGGACAGTGTTTATATGATGGCTCACGAATTAGGCCATGCCGTGCATGAATACCTAAGTCAAACCCAAGGTGAGTTTGGTCGAGAAAAATCTTGCGCGCAAGCTGAAATTGCTTCTATTTTTGCGGAACAACTTGTTTTTGACTATCTTTTGAAAACAGCTAATAATCCGCAAAAAAAGTTTATTATGTTGGCGAAACGCTTAGAAGGCATTATTTTATCAACCTTTAGACAAATCTCATTTCATCGATTTGAACATTTTGTTGCAACAGAGCGAGAAAATGGTGAAGTTTCTACCGACAAAATAGAACAAGCTTGGCTCAAATATATGCAAGATTATTTAGGCGAAAGTGTTGATACCACAGAGTTGGCACCAATGTGGGCGGCAATTCCGCATTTTTTCCAATCACCATTTTATGTTTATTCCTATTGCTTTTCTAATTGCGTTGTAAATACGCTGTATGAAATTTATTCACAGAAAAAAGTGGAAAATTTTGCAGAAAAGTATCTGAAAATGCTTCAAAACGGTGGAGTGGAAAATTATCGACAAGCTTTATCTAAGTTTGGCATAGATGCTTCAATTCCAGACTTTTGGCAAAAAGGTTTAAATATTGCCCGAAAATACCTTATTGAATTGGAAAACTTATACAAATGTTTCTAATCTCATAAGAGTTAAAAAAATCCATCTTCTTAACTGAGATGGATTTTTTTTGTAAAAATATATTGACCTAGAGTAACCTCTAAGTTTTATTCTATATATAGAATCGATATATTATCTTTTTTAAGGAGAAAATTATGTTATTGGAAACAATAAAATCACCTAAAGATGTTAAAAAACTTTCGCTATCAGAATTGCAACAACTGGCTCAAGAAATCCGTGAGGGGATTTTGAATAGAGATAGTTTGGTTGGCGGCCACGTTGGACCAAACTTGGGCATTGTGGAAACCATTATTGCTTTGCACTATGTGTTTGACACTCCAAATGATAAAATTGTGTATGATGTGTCGCATCAATGCTATCCGCATAAAATGCTGACAGGGCGTTGGAAAGGATTTTTTGATACGGAGGAAATGCAAAAAATTTCCGGTTACACCAATCCAAATGAAAGTGAATATGATAACTTT
>JBNMLT010000197.1:0-2100 GCA_050874965.1 Alphaproteobacteria bacterium | reverse complement strand
GAAAAAGACAATAAAACAGCTCTGGCCTTATTCAAAAAAGCTGCTGAATTAGGTAATGACAACGCGGCGACAAATCTGGCATTTATATATTTAAAAGGTGGCGTAAAAGATCCGGCTCGCAACAAAATCGCCATGGATTTATTTAAAAAAGCAGCTCAATCCGGCAATAATGTTGCAAAATTTATGTTGGGATACGCTTATTATATTGGTTTTGTTTATCCGCAAAACTATGATCAATCCTTCAAACTTATAAAATCTGCGGCAAACGAAGACAGTTATATTGACGAGGCGCAAATAGTATTGGCAGAAATGTACCTTAACGGAAAAGGCACTGTTCAAAACTTCACCAAAGGAATTACGGCCTATCGCGCTGCTGTTGACCAAGGAAATTCCGAAGCTTATATGAAATTAGCCAAAATATATCAAGAAGGAAAAATAACCCCTCCTAATTTAATTATGGCGCATGCTCTTTATAACGTGGCTTCTGTTCAAGAAGAAAGTGGCGCGGCTCAAAAAAGAGATAAAATTGGCGAACAATTAAAATTAGAAGAATTATTAAAAGCCCAATCTGATGCCCAAAATTTTCAACCACACCCATCAGAATTAACCAAATATATTCGAAAAACATTCGGATTTAATATTCGCAGTTATATAGATATGAATGTCATAAACACTCAAGGAAATAAATAAAATGCAAGCAAAAAATAAAAAAAGAATATTCAAGAAAATGCTATCTTGGTCGGGATTGTTTTTTTTCGCCCTCGCCGCTTTTATGATTTATAAACAATTATCAAAGTATTCTTTGGATGAAATAAAAAACGCCATCATCGATGTTCCGAATAAAAATATTATTTATGCTTGTATTGCTTCTTTTTGCGGTTATGTCGCTTTATCCTCTTATGATTTTTTAGCTTTAAAATACATCCGTCGAAAAATGGAAGCTTGGAAATGGATGTTTGCCGGATTTTTAGGTTTTGCCGTCAGCAACAACGCCGGCCACGCCATTATTTCAGGCGGTGCCATCAGATATCGCTTGTACACGCGTTGGCGTGTTAATGCTTCTGATATTGTAAAAATGGTAACTTTTTCCGGTTTTACCTACCTTGTGGCCTGTTTCTTTTTAGTTTTATTAGGCTTTATTTGTTCCCCACATCATGTTTTATCGGCAATTTCATCCCCTTGGATTAACTGGACACTCATTTTAGTCTCTGCCGGTGGTTTGCTATTTTACATGTGGGGCAGTACTTATTACAAAAAGCCTATTATCATAAAAGAAATTGAATTTGCCACACCAGGTTTCAAAATGGCTTTAGCTCAAGTTATTATTGGTAGTTTGGATATTTTAATGGCTTCTCTTGTACTCTATTCCATACTAGAACATTATATAGACATTCCGTTTATCACATTTATCGGAGCTTTTATCATTGCCCAAATTTTAGGTGTATACAGTCAAGTTCCGGGTGGATTGGGAGTGTTTGAAATTGTATTTGCCAAATTATTACCCGATGACCAAAATCAAGCCACTCTTTTCGCTATTTTAATTTTATACCGAATCATTTACTACCTGTTACCTTTAATAATTTCGGGGATTGCTTTGATTGCGTATGAATATAAGTTAGCCGAACATCTAGCTATTTTGAAAAAAAATAAACATAAATAAAAAAAATTATTGACAACGAACAAAATACATTGTAATACTCATTTTGTTCTTGGCGGGGTAGCTCAGTTGGTTAGAGCAGCGGAATCATAATCCGCGTGTCGAGAGTTCGAATCTCCCCCTCGCTACCATAACAAAAAAGTCCTCTTTTGAGGGCTTTTTTGTTATAGGATAGTGGGAGATTTGAACTCGAGAAAGAGAGTTCGAGAACAAGCGAAAGGCGGGCGGAAGAACGCCGGTGAGCTTTAAGCGAATGAGCGCAGTGTCGACGGAGCTTAAGCATAGTCAATCTCCCCCTCGCTACCATAGCAGAAAAGTCCTCTTTTGAGGGCTTTTTTTGTATCTGAAAACGTTGCTCATTGTTTATTATAATATCATATATATCGGCATTAGTTGTCCTCCCAAAAATTTGTTATAAACTGATTATATTTTATAATCTGGAT
>JBNMLT010000196.1:0-2104 GCA_050874965.1 Alphaproteobacteria bacterium | reverse complement strand
TTGAGGCTTTGGATAATAAAAAAATTATTTTTCGTAGTTTGGATGTCGGGTCTGATAAATTTTTGCCGTATTGGGGTGAAATTAAAGAAGATAATCCGGCAATTGGTTGGCGCTCCATTCGCATCACATTAGACCGACGCTCTATTTTGCGACAACAAATAAGAGCAATGTTGCGGGCGGCAGCCGGTAAAGAGCTTAATGTGATGTTTCCAATGGTTTCAACACTTGAAGAGTTTAAAGAGGCCAAAGAGACTTTGTTTTTGGAGTATGAACGCGAAAAGCTAAGGGGAAGACCAACGGCGGAAAAAGTAAATGTTGGGATTATGGTGGAAGTACCGTCTATTTTGTTTCAGCTGGATGAAATTTTACAAGAAGTAGATTTTGTGTCGGTTGGAACCAATGATTTATATCAGTTTATCTATGCTTGTGACCGTGGTAATCCTCGTTTGACTGCCCGATATGATGTTTTATCCGCGCCGTTTTTAAAATTGATGAAAACAATTGTGGATAAGGCTGGACAATATAAGGTTTATTGTTCGGTTTGCGGCGAAATGGCCAGCAATCCGTTAGAGGCAATGGCTTTAATTGGTTTGGGATATCGAAATTTATCGGTATCCGGCGCGGCGTATGCGTCTGTGAAAAAAATGATTATCAGCATGAAAAATGAAGATGTTTCGGATTATATTCGCAGCCTTTTAAAATCCACCAAAACAAGCGTTCGACCGCAATTATTGTCGTACGCCTATGATCATGGTATTGCAATCGATTGAAATATATGCTATAACCGCCTTCAATTATATAAAAAGACAGCAAGGTGAAAAAAATGGATGATATGGAAGATGCTCAAAATATAGGAGAATTGTTGCGAAATTCTCGGCTAAAAAAAGGAAAAACTCTGAGTGATGTTTCAAGAGATTTGTGTATCCGTAAAGTTTATTTAGAAGCAATTGAGAGCATGGATAGCAAAAAATTACCACCGATTCCATATTGTTTGGGTTTTGTGCGCAGCTATGCTAATTATTTGGAAATGAACGCGACCAGAATTGTGCAGGCCTATCGCCAAACCGCTTATCCGGAGCATGAAGAAAAAACAGTTGAAATGTCTGTTGTTAATAATGATTCCATGGTAAACGGCGCGCCGTCATTAAAGCATATTTTGTTAGGTTTGGCGGGTCTGGTTGTTATTTTTATAGCTTGGTCAAGTGTTTCTTCTTACAATCAGCAAAAATCAAAAGAAGAAGCTCAGGAGGCAACAATTGATAATGTTGTGCCGGAACCTGTGATTATTGAAGATAATGAAGCGCCGGTGTCAGAAGATGAAATTATAGCGGAAACTTTGGAAGATAACGAGGTCAAATCTGAAATAGCGGAAAAGGATGAAATTGAGCCGGTTCAGGAAAACAATGTTTCTGCAAATGTTGAAGAGCAGCCAATAAAAACCGATGTTGAAAAAAAAGAAATAGCGGCCACACCGCATGCTCAAATTGTTTTGGTTGGGCCGTCTTGGCTGGAATTACGGCAAGGAGATAAAGTTTTGTTGAGCGGTATTTACAGCAAAGGTTTTAAATATGATGTGCCAAATGAGGCCGGAATTATTCTTTCTGTCGGTCGTTATTATAATGTTAATTTATATGTTGACGGCAAATTGACAAAAGTTGTCTCAGCCATGAAACAAACAAACATAAGTCTAGATAAATATATTTTACCAGAACAAAAACAGGAATAGAAATGTCTAAAATACAAAATGTTCGCGGCACATATGATTTGTATGGTGCGGCTAAAAGAAAAATGAAAAAGGTGGTTTATGAAGCTTCTGCCGTGGTGGAAAAATATGGATTTGAAGAAATAGAAACGCCAATTTTTGAATTTACAGAAGTTTTTGCCCGTAATCTAGGGGATACATCAGATATTGTGACAAAAGAGATGTATTGCTTTAGCGACAAGGGCGGTGAAAGTTTGACCCTGCGTCCGGAGGGAACTGCCGGTGTGGTTCGCGCGTTTGTTTCAAATGGCATGCAACAAAATTTGCCGGTAAAGTTTTATTATGTCGGTCCAATGTTTCGCTATGAACGTCCGCAAAAAGGAAGACAGCGCCAATTTACGC
>JBNMLT010000195.1:0-2120 GCA_050874965.1 Alphaproteobacteria bacterium | reverse complement strand
CTTTAAAGCTCAATAAAAATTCTGAAGCGGCATTACTCAATTTATCTACACTAAATTACGAATTGGGTGATTATGATAGGTCGTCAGATTTTGCCCAAAAAGCTTTAAATCAAAATCCAAACAATATGACAGCGTGGCAAAATTTGGCAAATATTGCCTTTTGCCGTGGTGATTATGAGGATGCTTTGCATTATTATCAAAAAATGTATGAGCAAAATAATAACAGTTATATAGCGATGATCAACTTAGCCAACACTTATTACTCTTTAGGAAAATATGTATTGGCTTTGGAATTTGCGCGAAAATCATTGGAACGTCATCCTTCCAGCGTTATTGCCAATATGATTTCGGGAAACGCTTTGTCAGCTATGGGAAAATATGAAAAGGCCATAGACAAATATTTGCGCGCCTATGAATTGGATGAGCGCAACCGTGAAGTTCTAAATGCGCTAAGTGACACATATCGTTCTTTGAATGACTGGGAAAATTGCGTGGCGTTCGCTTGGAAATATGTTAAAACCGCACCAGAACAAACAGATGAAATTTGCTTAAATTTTGGATATTTGCTTTATGAATGCTATTCTGAAAAAAGTGAAGAGCTTGCACGAAAATATGCGGCCAAGTGGTTAAACTTTTTTCCTAACAATAAAATTGTCCAGCATATGGCTTGCGCGTTGACAAATGGTCATGCCCTGCTTAATTCTGACAACCATTTTATACAAGCCACGTTTGATGCTTTTGCGCCGGATTTTGATGAAACATTGGCGTCACTTGATTATCAAGCACCGGCACTGATTGAAGAAGAGGCTGCCAAACATCTGAAGACCTCAGTGTTTACGGGATATCATATTTTAGATTTAGGCTGTGGAACTGGTCTGTGTGGTGAAAAAATGAAAAAATTTGCTTCTCGCAAAGGGTTAATTGGAGTCGATTTATCCTCAAAAATGCTAGACATTGCCCGAGAAAAGAAAATTTATGCTCAATTAATTTGTGATGATATTTGCCATTATCTGGAAACAACAGCTTATTTTTTTCATGTTGTAACGGCTTCGGATGTATTAACGTACTTTGGGGATCTAACAAAAATATTTGTCAGGGTTTCTAAGTCATTAACGCCTAAAGGAATGTTTTTTTTCACTGTTTCAGAAAATTCATTTAATGATGATGATTTCTTTATGTCTCCAAGCGGGCGTTTTGTGCATAATCCGAACTATGTTGAAAAAGCATTGAAAAGTGCTGGTTTGCGCTTGATTAATAAAGAAAGGCATATTTTGCGCAATGAAGCTGAAAGTCCTGTTTATGGCTATATATTCACCGCATCTAAGCCGGAAATGAATAAGTAAAATGCGGTTAAGAATAATTTTCTTTATTTTTTTAGTGTTTGTCGGATTAATTTCTGAAAATGTTTATGCACAAGATGCATTTGTTGTCAAAAAATATGCTCAAGCGTCTGAAGCGGCAATCAAAAAACGTGCTTTTGAAGCGCCGGAAAAATATTCACAAAACGAGCGGCAATTGACACAACATTTAATCAAGCCGTTTAATAACAATTTGGATAAATTGCGGGTGATTGCTTATTGGATTGCATCTCATATTGCCTATGATGGTTATAAATACAATGGCAAAATAAATAAGCGAAATATCGGTTATCATTATGATGTGTTCAAAGCTCGTGTTGGTATTTGTGAAGATTTTGCTCTATTGTTTCAAGAAATGTCTCAATATGCCGGTGTTCGCGGTGTGAAAATTGAAACAGGGTATGTTGTGGATACAAACAGTTTACGAAAACGGTATCCGGCACGTTTGCTTGGGAATGGCCATGCTTGGAATAGTGTCAAAATAGGAGATAAAGTTTATTTTATAGACACAACTTGGATGGCTCCGCAAAAAATTACACCGAAAAACAATAGTACAATTAATTCATTATCCCATAAACTGGAAGTTAAAAAACGTTCTCGTGCCACCACCAGAAAAAATGTGGCAACAAACATAAATATCTATTATTTTTTATTTACGCCTCAAGATGAAGTTAGACAGCATAAACAGCAGCATTATCCAACAAACGATTAAATCAACTCTTTTATCTTTTCACTTAATTCAGAATCAATTCTAACCGGACG
>JBNMLT010000194.1:0-2130 GCA_050874965.1 Alphaproteobacteria bacterium | reverse complement strand
TCCAAAAATTTAATTTGAATTTCCGCTATTTGTTTTACACTGTCTATCTCAACATATTCCCCTGAAGCATGCATTCCCTCACCCGTTCCTGAATGCATAATAACTGTCGAACCTTTAACGGCAAACGCGCGCGAATCCGTTGCTCCGCCTATATGCTCAAATTCTATTGTTTTTCCTAAAATATTTTCGGCAAGTTTTTTATAGTCCAAAATATAAGGATTGTTTTCAGCCATAACCACCGGTGTAGATGACGAAACAATTTTATATTCCACGCCCTCAACCAAACAATTTTTCAAATTTTCTTCCAACCGCGCAACTGAAGAATTTTCTGTCAATCTAAAATCGAGCAAAGCTTCGGCATAATTAGATAGCACATTTGAAACTTGTCCGCCGTTTATCAGCGCCATATGCACGGTATCAAACCAATAGTCAGCCGGTTGTGGCAAATTTTTGGCATAATAAGGATATATCTTTCGAATATTTTGCCAACTTTGAATCAATAATTCATTCGCGTCTATACCTTCCCATGGTGTAGAACCATGCGCTTCTTTTCCATGAGCCATTAATTTAACAAACACCGGATTTTTACATTTGCTGACAATTTTAGTTATATCTCCGCCAACATCGTTGTCCAAAACGATTTTAGCCTTTATATCAGGATATGCGTCTAAAAATGTTTCTGTTGATTTACTGCCTTTTTCTTCATCCGTTGAAAGAACAACGCCAAACTTCAGAGGCAACGCATGCTCATCAACATACATCATGGAATTTAGAGCCACCGCCGCAAAAGATTTCATATCCAAAGTGCCGCGCCCATATAGCTTTCCGTCTTTTTCAACTGGATTAAACATGTTATCCTCAGCCGGAACAACATCAATATGCCCCAAAACCAGCACGTCAAAATCCCGTTTTTCCGTATTACGCAAAAAAACCACAGGCGATGCCGTTGTTTGAAAAATCTCCGCTTTAACAGATGTGTTTTTGAATTTATCAACTATGTATTCGGCCGCTTTTAAAATTTCCGTTTCATTTCCTGTTTCTGTTCTAAAACGAATCAAATCTTTAACCGTGTCCATTAAATTCATTTTTTTACTCCTTCTTTTTTAATTTTTACTCTTTTTTTATTATATAGCTTTATCATTGATTTAAATTTAGTAAAAGGGAATCAAAATGAAGGCTTTATTGACAATATTCACAGCATTGAGTTTAATTTTGGGATACGCCAATTCTGCGCAAGCGGCAGAAGAAGAAAGCGAGAGCGGCTTAGCTCTTCCTCGCATGGTTTCGCTGCGTTCAAGCTTGATAAATGTCCGTTCCGGCCCTGGTAGCCGATATCCTATTGAATGGGTTTATAAACAAAAAGGCGCCCCTGTGGAAATTATTGCAGAATTTGAACTATGGCGAAAAATTCGTGACTGGGAAGGTTCTGAAACATGGGTGCATAAAGCAATGCTTTCCGGACGTCGTTTTGTTAAAGTAATCAACCCTGGAGAAAACAATATTTACGCCAAGCCCGAAAACACTTCTCGTGTGATCGCCAAAGCGGAAGACGGTGTTGTCGGTGAAATTGAAAAGTGCCCAACACCTGACGGCATGTGTTTGATAAAATTTGACACCGTGCAAGGCTGGATGCCGCGGAAAGGTTTGTTCGGCATTTATAAAAACGAGGTTATAAAATAACATTGAAAGCCAAGATAAAATTTAATGCTGATAGTGCATTGCTTGCAATCATAGCCGATTGGCAAAATTGGCTTTTAAAAGAACGCCTCTATTCCGAACATACGCTGGATGCCTATTCACGTGATTTAGCCGGATTTTTAGCAAAAATAAAAAACTCGGCTCTGACTTTGGATGATTTAAAAAATTTAGATATCCATGATTTTAGAAAATTTTTAAGCATTCAATCCACGCAAAATATGAACAAATCATCCATATGTCGAGAACTCTCATCCGTTAAAAACTTTTTCAAATGGCTTGAACGTAAAAAAATTTTAAAAAATCCGGCAATCAGTATCGTTTCTTCACCAAAAAAAGCAAAAGTTTTACCTAAAGCGTTGGATGTGGAAGATTCTTTTAATATTTTAAAAGAAATATCAAGTTTAGAAACAGACGCATGGCAAGGGCTTCGAG
>JBNMLT010000193.1:0-2145 GCA_050874965.1 Alphaproteobacteria bacterium | reverse complement strand
TTTTATTAAAAACATATCGATACACGGCAACGCCGATAACCGCGAAAATTCCGGACGCAATGGCAAAAACAATCAATTGTGTTGTAAAAGCCATTGGCAAAAAAAACACAACCAGACTCACAACAAACGCCGCCAAGCCGAACCATATCAAATATACTCCCGGAACAATCAATTCTAGCAAAGACAAGACCAAACCGGCGGTAATCCAGTTAATTATTGGAGAATCAAACATTTATGTTACTCCTTTATTGTAGTTTTCTTTGTCGTTGGTTTTCCGTTCATCACATCTTTCACCAACTCGGAAATTCCGGCAACCGTGCCCATGACTTGCGTTGTGTCAACCGGCAACATCAACAACTTTTCGTTTGGCGATGTCACTATGCCTTGCAAAGCACTGATATATTGCTGTCCCAAAAAATAAGAAAGAGATTTCGGATCACCTTGGGCAATGGCATCAGAAATAAGCTTTGTGGCCATAGCTTCTGCCGCTGCCGAACGTTCACGAGCTTCCGCTTCACGAAACGCGGCCTCTTTTTTGCCCTCTGCTTCTAAAATAACTGACTGTTTTGAACCTTCCGCTTGCAAAATTTCGGCTTGACGCAGGCCCTCTGCCTCCAAAATATTTGCACGCTTTTCACGTTCGGCTTTCATCTGGCGCGCCATTGCGTCAATCAAATCTTTTGGCGGTGTAATATCTTTAATTTCCACACGAGTAACTTTAACTCCCCAAGGAATCGTCGCTTCATCCACAACAGACAACAATTTTTGGTTTATAATATTGCGCTGTGAAAGCAACTCATCAATTTCCATACTACCAATAACCGTACGGATATTGGTCATCACCAAATTCATAATGGCGTAATCTAAATCTTCCACCTGATAAGCGGCTTTTGTCGCGTCTTGAATTTGATAAAACAAAACTCCGTTAACCGTAACCATAGCGTTATCTTTAGTAATAACTTCTTGAGAAGACACTTCTAAAACTTGTTCTTTTCGATTGATTTTAGCCCCGATTGTTTCCAAAACCGGAATCAATAAATGAAACCCCGGATGTAAAGAGCGGGTAAAACGTCCAAAATTTTCAACAGTGTATTCATACCCCTGACGCACAATCACTACTGATTTTATTAAAACAACCAGCACCAGCATAATCAACACAACAGCCAATGTTTCCATAATTTTCTCCTTTATAAAAATAATAACAGTAAATATCAGCTTAACGATAATATTTTAAAATACAACAAAAAAATCCCACCAACTGATGGGATTTAAATCAAGTCTAATTCAAAATATTAGTCACGCCCCTTAAAAACACGGCTGATATTACGGTAAGTGTGTCTTATCACTCGGTTTGCATGCATCTTGCTATCACCGTTTTCAACCATTTCTTGAGTAGAAATTTTTGTTGAATTACCTTCAGCGTCCGTAACTTCCAAAGTTCTTCCACCGGTAGAAAGTTTTGTTTTTGTCACTGTTTGACCATCGGCGCTCTTGGTTGTAACAATTTTATCTTTCTTTCCCTCACCATCAACATAGGTGTGAACAACGGTTCTTGAAGCACCTTGTGCCGCACCAGTTTTATAAAATTTTGTCTTTTGACTCAAAACTTCATCTTTGCCTTCGTACGAAGTAATTTCAGTTGTTTCTGAACGTTTGCCAATTTTTGTTTTCAAAACTGTTCTGTCTCCATCTTCATCGGTAATTGTCAGCTTTGAGCTACGTTCCAATTTAAGATTATTATTCTGATGAAACGCTTGAGCCGCTTCAATAGGGTTTGTCGCTTCAACATCACCTTTTAAACCTTTTAATTTGTCTATACGGCCCTGAATGTGATATCTTTGTTTTTCAACAACTTCTTCAGTGCTTTCACCTTCTGGTGCTGTTGAATTATCCGAAACATCCGGAGAAGCAACACCTTTGCCACCACCCAACGTTCCACCGTGCACACCGCCATGAGCAGAATACCCCGCGTGTCCGGTGCCATGATTAGAATGCTCATTTTGCCAGACTTTCAAATTATGAACACGCGCGTCCCTATCATCCGCCCAGCTTTGAATTTGAGATTTTTGTTCATCATTCAAAGGATGGTTGTTCACTAAATTAGCTAATTCATGTTGACGATAAAAATGATGATCATCTTTGGAA
>JBNMLT010000192.1:0-2198 GCA_050874965.1 Alphaproteobacteria bacterium | reverse complement strand
TATTAAAAGGGGAGAATATACGATGAAAGCAGAAAAAATCATATTTGACCGCAATGATGAAACATCCGGAATTGCCGTTTTTGATGAAACAGGATTGATGGAAATTGATATCTATAATGAAAACCGCGCGTTGGAAGGCAATGTTTATCTTGGACGTATTAGCAAAAAAATCAGTTTGGCCAACGATAGAACCGGCTTTATGGTCAATATCGGCGATGGTCACGAAGCTTTTTTAAACTCCTATGAACCGGCGCTAAAAGAAGCCAATATGAATGAAGGACAAAGCGTGGTTGTGCAAGTTGTTCAAGAAAAGAGAGCCGAAAAAGGCGCTAAAGTTGTCCGTAACGTTCAATTAGCCGGCGTTTATCTGGTTTATTGCCCTTTCAAATTTGATGTTGATGTTTCTTCTAAAATAGAAGATGTTGAAAAAGCCACAAGTTATAAAAAAATAGTTCAAGAGCATTGTTTGGGACAAGAAGGATGGATTTTGCGCACCGCCTCAACCGAAGCCACGGAATCTCAACTTTTGGAAGAAATGACCATGCTGCGCGCTACTTACGAAAATATTCGCAAAAAAGCCCGCACACTGCCGGCTCCGGCTGTGTTGTACACAAAAGAAAGTCCGTTGTTTGAATATATTCGTCGCTATAAAGACAGCCTGCAAGAAGTTGTGGTGGACACTCCAAAACTTAAAGAACAGGTTGAAAACGTTTTTGATGGAACCGTAACTTTACAAAAAGAAGCATTCGAAAGCTTTGGCGTGGATGATGCTATTGTCGATGCCTTAAACCGGACGGTAAAATTAAAACACGGCGGCAATATCCATATTGAAGAAACACGCGCTTTTGTGGCCATTGACGTCGACAGCGCCGGCAAAAGAAATGTCGGCGAGCTTGACAGCTTAAACATTGAAGCAGCTAAAGAAATATCTCGTCAAATAAGATTACGTAATTTATCTGGAAAAATCATTATAGACTTTGCCGGTTCTTCCGAATATCGCTTTATGAAAAAAGTTATTGAAACCTTGGAAGAAGAACTTGCCGATGATATATGTCATAGCAGAGTTTTGGGACTGAGCCGCGGCGGCAATGTTGAAATTTTGCGCCAACGCCGACGTCCGAGCCTGAGAGATTTATACACGGTTGAATGTCCGACTTGCAACGGAACCGGAAGAGTGGAGCCATAGACAATGGAAAATGTCATCAAAACACATAAATGTCCGATTTGTCACAAATTGTGCGCCGATGACAAATATGCTCCGTTTTGCTCAAAACGCTGCGCCGATATAGACTTGGGACGTTGGTTCAACGGTGATTATTCTGTTCCGCTGGAAACATTGGATGAAATGGAAAGCGAAGAACTGTATGAAGCATTGGAGCAGCACAATGACCAACATGGTGAATAAGCAAACTCCAGAAGTTACTTTACATACGGATAATAATTGCTTGGCCATTTGTTTTGTCGGAAATTTTAAACAATATGACGGAACGACTGTTTTATCTAAGATTCGTGGCGCCCTTAAAACAAATTTAAGCAGAATCTGTTTTAACGCATCGCAACTTGGAGAATGGGATTCTTCTCTGCTTTTGATTATTTTCGAAACCGTTAAATTAGCCCGATACAAAAAAATTGCCGCTGATTTAAAAAATTTACCGACAAACATTCAAGATTTAATAAATCTGGCATTTGAAGTTAATCGCTCACCAAGCAAAACCGCGGAATCACATTTGAGCTTTATAGAAAATTTGGGGTTTCACACCATAAATATTTATCATATTTCGGCAAAAGTTCTCCATTTTTGTTTTCAAACTTTTGGCGCAATCGGGCGATTGTTTGCGGCGGCTTCAGTCATGCGTAAAAAAGACTTTTTAACCGCCTTAAACGATTGTGGTCCCCAAGCATTGGCCATAGTTTCACTAATTAGTTTTTTGGTGGGATTAATTTTGGCTTTTGTCGGAGGCGTCCAGTTGCAAGAATTTGGCGCTCAAATTTACATAGCCAGTTTAGTAACCATTGGAATGTGCCGCATCATGGGCGCAATCATGGTGGGTATTATCATGGCCGGACGCACCGGCTCTTCTTAGGCCGCAGCCTTGGGAACAATGCAGGTAAACGAGGAACTGGACGCCTTGGAAACACTGGGCTTGTCCCGTATCGATTTTTTCGTGTTGCCTCGCTTGTTAGCCATAGTGATTGCC
>JBNMLT010000191.1:0-2208 GCA_050874965.1 Alphaproteobacteria bacterium | reverse complement strand
TATTACTGAGTTTGGGAAAACAGCAAAGCTTAGACACGCACAAAGTTTAAGTTGACCTATTTTTCCACAGACTGCCGGTTTTCACTCTCATGACGGCGGTTTTTCTCCGAAACGTCCTTGCTCCTAACTTGGACGTTTCTTTTATAAAGAAAAGCACCGATGTTATGTCGGTGCTTAATCTAAAAAATTAATAAGATTTCAGAGCAAAGCGTCGCTGTCAAAATAGTTAATTTTCATGGCTTTTCGAACATTAGCCAAGGTTGTTGCCGCTTTAGCTTCGGCAATGGCGCTGCCATGTTTCAAAATTTCGAGAACTTCAGGCAATTTTTGCTCCCAAACTTTGCGGCGAGTGCGAATAGGCTCCAACTCGGTTTGTAAAACATTATTTAAGAATTTTTTCACTTTAACGTCACCAAGTCCACCCCGTTGATAGTGCGCTTTTAACTCCTCAAGGTTTTGATAATCCGGTAAAAATTCGGCAAAATGCTCCGGTTTGCTAAACGCGTCCAAATAGATAAACACCGGATTTCCTTCTACTTGCCCAGGGTCTTCCACCCGCAAGTGGTTTGGATCTGTGAACATGGACATTACTTTTTTCCGAATATCTTCCGGTTCATCAGACAGATAGATGCAATTGCCCAAAGACTTGCTCATTTTAGCTTTGCCGTCTATCCCCGGTAAACGTAGACACGCTTTATTTGAAGGTAAAACAATTTTAGGCTCGACTAATGTTTCTCCATACACGCTATTGAATTTGTTCACAATTTCGCGGCATTGTTCCAGCATGGGCTCTTGGTCTTCACCGGCCGGAACGTCAGTTGCGTTAAACGCGGTGATGTCGGCGGCCTGACTGATGGGATAGCAGAAAAAGCCAACAGGAATGCTTGTTTCAAAATTTTTTTGTTTAATTTCTGTCTTAACAGTCGGATTACGTTGTAAACGAGACACTGTTACCAGATTTTGATAATAAAAAGCCAATTCTGTCAATTGCGGCACCATGGATTGAATAAATATGGTGGATTTTTCAGGATCAATTCCACAAGCTAAATAATCCAGCGCCACTTGCAAGATGTTTTGGCGAACTTTGTCTGGATGTTCGGCATTGTCGGTCAACGCTTGAGCGTCGGCAATCATGATGTTGATTTCATCATAAATTCCCGAATTTTGTAATTTCACGCGCTCGGCCAGCGAGCCCACATAATGACCGACATGCAATTTTCCGGTTGGGCGGTCGCCCGTTAAAATAATCTTTTTCATCTTTTTCTCCAACAAAACACTTGTTTTGTTTTTTAGCATTCCTCTTGGTAAAAGGCAAGGGAGAAATCCTGATTATTCGTGATTTTAAAAGCAAAATCTTGACAAAAAAAATTTTTGTTTTAGAATACATAACAAATTTAATTTTTATGTTGTTCTTAAAATTATTTTCGTATGGTTTCTCAATCGTTTATTCTTATGATGGAAACAACATTGACAGGGTTGACAGTCTTTTTTGCTCTTGTTCAATCGCTTGTTGTTTTTTCCAACAATTATCGTCTGTTTCGGCGCCTTCTAAAAGGCGAGTTCGGCTTTCTTTTTGAGGGGAAAGTTATCAATGAACCGAACGACATTTCTCAGCGCCCAAATACAAGCGTTGAAAAATGGTTGTGGCGATTGTATATCTTTTTTCTGTTTGCCGGAGCCGCTTTTGTCACATATTTTGGCGCGGCGACGCTTTCAAATGGTGTGAACAGTGTGCATGAAGGTTCATTTATGACCGGCGTTTCGTATCTCATGATTGTTTTCATTGTTTCTGAAATGCTTAAAAGTATTGTTGGTTTGTTTTTTGGAGATTCATGGTAAAATACAAAAAAGCTGCAAGTTGAATGCTTGCGGCTTTTTTTGTTTTAGAGCTTTTTTAAGCTGATTCGTTCACAATTAATTCCATTATAGGAAATCATGATTTTATCACCCAATTGGAGATGTTCCAGTTTTTCTCTGTTATAAAACAGATTGTACCCCCAAAATTTGACTTCGTAGAGCCACGCATCAGCCTCTGTCCATTGATTTTGTATCAAACGGCCACTTCTATCCAAAAATCGACGCTCAGAAACTTTTATTTCTAAAACAGCCCAGTCTTTTTGCATAAAAACGCCTGCGACACTACCATAGAAGACTTTTAAAAGCATAAGCACAAAAATATTAGAATTATAAATTTATTGTCCATAATAC
>JBNMLT010000190.1:0-2208 GCA_050874965.1 Alphaproteobacteria bacterium | reverse complement strand
GCCGGAATCCAAATATATGGTAGAAAACAATATTGATGAATTTAAGCAAATGGTTAAAGTTTTACACGCCAATCATAAAGAAGTTATTTTGGATGTGGTGTATAACCATACCATTGAAGGCAATCAAATGGGGCCGACTTTGTGCTATCGAGGCATTGATAATGAAAGTTATTATACTTTGCAAGACAATCCTCGGTTTTACTTTGATAGCACAGGGTGCGGCGCGTCGTTTAATTTGCAAAATCCGTATGTGTTGACATTGGTCATGGATTCATTGCGCTATTGGGTGGAAAAAATGCATGTAGACGGTTTTCGTTTGGATTTGGCATCCAGCTTGAGTCGTGTGCGTGGAGAATTTACACAAGATAGTGGATTTTTGCTGTCTGCGCGTCAAGACGAGGTTTTACGTCAAATAAAAATGATTGCTGAGCCGTGGGATGCAACAATGGATGGATATCGCATTGGCGGATTTCCTCCTTCATGGCTGGAATGGAATGACCGTTATCGGGATGTGGCGCGGCGTTTTTGGCGAGGCGACAGAAAACAGGTTGGAGAATTGGCCAGTCGTTTATCCGGTTCAAGTGATATTTTTGGATATGTCAACCGAAATATTGAAAGCAGTGTCAATTTTTTAACCTCTCACGATGGTTTTACGTTATATGATTTGGTGAGTTATAACGAAAAACACAATATGGTCAACGGCGAAAACAATCGTGATGGCAATGATGCCAATTGGAGTTGGAATTCTGGGGCGGAAGGAGAAACGGAAGATGCAAATATTTTAGATAATCGAAATTTGCGTGAAAAAGCTATGTTGGCAACATTGCTTCTATCTTTTGGTACCCCTATGATTGTGGCTGGAGATGAATTTCATAACACACAATTTGGTAATAATAATCCATATTGTCAGGACAATGTGTTGACCTGGTTGGTATGGGATGCCGTCAATTCAGAAGACAGAGATTTAGTGCGATATGTTCGCCGTTTGATTCAATTGCGGCAAAAAATGTCTGCTTTTAGTCGAAAAAAGTTTTTTACGGGAAAATTAATTGAAAAATATGCTCGTTATGAAATTAAAGACATTATGTGGTTTCGTGAGGATGGCGTGGAATTTCAAAATGTCGATTGGTATATGGAGGATAGAAGAAGCCTGTCTTGTTTGATTTATGGCGAGCCTGTGGCATATTTTATAATTTATAACGCCGACAGTCAGCCAATGAATTGGCAGCTTCCTGATTTTTTACAGAAAACAAAAATTACTATAGCTTTGGATAGCAGTGAACAAATTAAAACTGATGTGCCGATTGAAACTGAAAAAGTTGAAGTGCCGGCGTGGTCGGTTTGGGTTTTGGAATTAAGAAAATCGGAGAAATAAATGCAAAACGATTGGAATGAATTGTTAAAAAAAATAGGTATTGCCAAAAGTTATACCGATGCCGCGCAAAACCGCAAAGAATATGTGACCGATGATGAAACTTTGCTGAAGCTGGTTAATTATCTCGGATTTAAATTAGCAAAGATTGAAGACAGCGGGAAACTACTGTCAAAATTAGAAAAAGAAAGATGGCTTTATGCCATGGAGCCGATTTATGTTTTGCGTCAAGACGGGTTAAAATTTGATGTTGTCTTGCCAAAGCAAGAAGTAGATAGTTTGGAGTTGGTGATAGCCGATCAACAAACGGGAGATGAACCGACGGTGTTTTATTCAAGCCATGTGGCTGAAGAAAAAATGATAGGTAAAAAGTTGTATGTCCGACTGGAAATTGTGTTTGATAATGCATTGGCGCCGGCGTATTATGATGTGGACTTGCGGACGGTAAACTGCAAGGCTCACACGGTTTTGGCCGTGACACCGGATAAGTGCTATGAGCCTGAATATTTGCAAAATCATAAAATTTGGGGTTTGGCCGTACAGCTTTATTCTTTGAAAAGTAAACGCAATTGGGGATGTGGTGATTTTTCGGATTTAAAAAATTTGGTGGATATTTGTCAACGCCACGGCGCCAGTGTTATCGGTTTAAATCCATTGAATGTTTTGTTCCATGATTTTCCCGAAAACGCCAGCCCATATTCTTCTATCAGTCGTTTGTTTTTGAATCCGATTTATATTGATGTGGAAAAAGTTTCTGGTTACAAAGCAGATTATTTAATCGGAAAAGAAAATGAATTAAAGCACTTGCGTGATAATGAAGAGATTGACTATACAGG
>JBNMLT010000189.1:0-2210 GCA_050874965.1 Alphaproteobacteria bacterium | reverse complement strand
TTTCACATAATTTAAAATGTCATCACTGGTCAAATTGGCAACATCTTTTTCCTCGCCTAAATAATTACGGGAATAAGGATGACCGGCAAAAATGTTTTCATTAAATTTTTTTTGCAAAATAAGATTAGGTTTTTCATTTTGTTCCCGTCTTGCGTTTTTTATTTTATTTTTATAAACTTCTAAAAATTTTTCATCTGCGTGCGGACTGTTTAAAGCAGCGCTTAACAAGCGCGTTGCCACCACTTTATTTTGCGAGGGAAACGCCAGCTCTCCCTTAAAATCATCCTCGGTCACAGAAAAGCTTATTTTCACAGCGTTTTCGTCCATAAGCTCGCTAAATTCTTTTTCACTAAATTCTCCGGCTCCATCCGTCAATACTGAAGATGCCAGCAAAGCCAAGCCATATTTTTCCTCATCGTCATAAGCGCTTCCGGCATTTTTAAACAAAAAACTGACACTTATTATGGGGTTAGAATGTTCCTCCATAAAATAAGCGGATAACCGACCATTTTCAATTTTCTGAACTTTTGCCTCAAACGTTTTATTTTTTAATTCAGAACTATCCAGTATTTTTTTAACATCTAGCTGACCTTGTTTTTCCCAAAAATTTGACGCAAAGTATCCAACCAAACAAAGCAGAACAAGAACGATCAAACGTTTCAAATAATATGCTGGATTTTTCCGTTTTGGATGTTTAATCACGCTTTTTATCTCCCATTTTTTCATTTTCAGGCAATAACACGCCTTCAATCAAAGATGATTTTAACAAAATTTCTTGCGCCGCAGCGGCAATTTCATCCAACGAAACGGCTTTAATGTTTTCGGCGTAATTTTGAGCTTGTTCCAAACTAAAACCATAGGCCAACATTGTTCCAAGCCAATACGCGGCGTCTTCGGGATTGTCATTGGCAAACACCAAATCCGCCACCATTTTGGTTTTCAATTTTTCTAATTTTTCAGCGTTTAATTCTTTTATTGCCTGCGACATAGCCAATCGTAGAGCCACATTAACATTTATCAGCGCCACATCAGAATTTGGAATAACACTGATAGAGAAAACATCGTTACTTTTAGAAAAATAGTCAAAACTTACGGAAACGGATGATGCTAGTTTAGCATTGACAACCAATTCTCTATACAAGGCAGAAGTTTTTCCCTCGCCAAGATATTCAGCCAATAACACATATGCATACATATTTGTGCTTAAACGCTCATTTGAAGGCAGAACATATTTATAAACAAGCTTTGGAGTCGTCACCAAAGGAAGCTTCATCTCAAGCTTTTCCTTAAACAAAGTATTTATAGCCTCTCTGTTTTTGGACTGAATGTTTTTCGGTGGAATTTTACCATAATATTTTTCAGCCAACTCTTTAGCAACAGTGGGATTTATATCGCCGGCCAAAATTAAAATTGCATTGTTCGGCGCATAATGCGCATTATAAAAATGATAGACATCTTCTGCTGATAAATCCATAATTTCATCCGAAAGTCCTGTCACCGGATGTCCATACGGCAAATTACCCCACAGCAACAAATTTAAGCGTTCATAAAACGGGGCCGCCGGATTATTTTCAACAACTTGCTTTCTTTCTTGAAAAACAATTTTTTGTTCCGCTTTAAAAGCCTCGTTGCTAAACTGCAAATTTTGCATTCTATCGGCTTCCAAAGCCATTAAAGCTTCCAAACGACTAATATCGGCAAACTGATGATAAACCGTCATATCATAACTGGTAAAAGCATTACTTTCAGCACCGTTTTCAGTCATAAACTGATCAAATTTTCCATCTTTGACATTTTTAGAGCCACGAAACATCAAGTGTTCCAGCAAATGAGCGCTTCCGCCTTTTCCACGTTTTTCATCAGCCGCACCGGCCAAATACCACAGCATATGCTTTATCAGCGGCGCCTTGTGATTTTCAACCACAACCACGCGCAAGCCATTATCCAAAGCAAACTCCGACGCTTTAAAAAGCCCCGCCGAGCTTTTGAAAGGAACGAAAAATAGCCCTATAATCAAAATTGCAAATATTCTATTCTTCAAAATTTTCTTCATCCGTATCAACAACCTTTGGACGCACATTATATTCTGGAGGCAAAACCAACGGTTGCTTTTTAACAACCTTGGTTTCATCAGGTCCTTTCCGTGCAAAACCAAGCTTTTCTTTTGTCAATCCGCAAGCAGAAAGCCCGCAAACCAACAAACCCAAGAC
>JBNMLT010000188.1:0-2232 GCA_050874965.1 Alphaproteobacteria bacterium | reverse complement strand
TTATAAATAGTGAGTAATTGTGATGTCTATAATAAATATTGGTGCGCGCCCTAAAAAAAAGTTTGTTTTTTTACCAACAAATTTTAATAAAAGAAAATTTAACATTAATTATGGCGTTCCCCATGATCCGATTTTACGACAAATTCAAAACATGGGGAAAAGGCAATGCTTAGTAGATAACTGTTGGCCTGAAAATAAAAAGATTCATGCTTGGATGATCACGGCAGAAACAGCAACTTTTATGAAATGCGGCGGTTTAGGCATGGTTGCTTCGGAATTGCCAGAAAACTACAACACTATTTTTCTTAAACAACAAAGTGATATAACCATTATTACACCTATGTATTTAGGTGATACTGGGCGTAAAAAATGCAGTTTGGAAGAAAATATATACTTTGGCGCCGAAGGTAAACAAACAGTTGTAGAAAAAATATGTTCCGTCAAAGTTCCGTTTATGGGTAGCCGTAACCGTTTTTGCCGTTTCAATGTAGATATTTATCAAGGACAGTTAAATGGGGTCAATTATTTATTTTTACAAAATGACCGTTTCTTTTCAATAACACCTGCCGAAGAAAATCCATCCGGTCAAGGCGGATGTTATGTTTTAAACAACTTGAATATTGATGAATTGGAACGTTTTGCGTTTCTTTCCAAAGCCGTTTATTGCCTTTTGGAGAATATTGCCGGCAACAAACTGAATGAAATCGACCTGCCAAACATTTTGATTGCAAACGATTGGCACAGCGGTGCAATTTCAGGATTAACAAAATATTTATCTCTGGCTAAAGTTTATGCTGGAAGGCTATCTGAAAATATTGCCAACATCTTAAAAAATATACCGGTTATTCATATTGCTCACCATATGGGATATCAGGGGTGGGATTATAACAATACTTCAAAAATATTAAATTCCCTCTATGAAGACTTAGCAACTTTAGTTCTAAAAAATGCCAAGGCGGTAAAAAATAGTAATCCGCGCACCGTTAACACATTGATTGTCGGTGACACCTATAATCAAGCTTCTTGCAACATGCATCTTGCCGATCGCATTGTGACTGTTTCCAAAAACTACATGGAAGAAGTTTCTCGTGAAAAAAGTTTGGGATTCGATTTTCGAGATATTTTGAAAATCCGCAAAAATTATCGAACATTTTTTGGTATTGTCAACGGTTATGAAAAAAAGTTGATTTCACCTAACGCACAAAAGATTGAAATGATAAACAACTATTTTGGCGACACTCAATTTAAAGTTTATGATGAGCATTCTTTACAAAATAAACTTCACAACAAAAAAGAATGTATCAAACTATTATCTAAATTAGCCACTGATGAAAGCTATCGGCAAAAAGTCATTCCAATGATTGACACCTATAATTTTGATAATATTTCATCCACATTGCATGAGGCAGAAAACATTCCATTCATATGCATGACCAGCCGAATGGTTGAACAAAAAGGCTATGATATTGCCATCAATGCCATTCTGCGCTTATCCGACAAATATAAAAATTCCCCGCAAAATTTTCCTATTTTTGTTTTAGGTGGCGCCGGAAACAAAGACTTGTTCCGCGATTTGATGGCTCTGAAAGATAACACAAAGCAAATATGTCGTGACTTTGCCAAACGCATTTTTGTTTTTCATGGATACAATGATCAATTTGCTTATTCCGTGCAATTAGCGGCTGATTTTTATTTAATGCCGTCCTATTTTGAGCCGTGCGGGCTTACTCAAATGGAAGCCATGGCCAAAGGAAGCCTTCCCGTGGCAACTTCAACGGGTGGCTTGGTAGACACTATTCAAAACAACATCAACGGGTTCAGAACAGAAGTCTTTTTTGCAGATGGTAATCGGGTCTATGGTCCAAACTTACAGGCTCAACACCTAAAAAACAATTTTAACGCTTATGCCGAAACCTTGGAAAGAGCGATTCGTTGTTTTTATACCACACCCAAAACACTTCACCAAATGCAGAGTACCGCCATGAGCAACGACTTTGGCTGGACTATTCCTGACGGTTCCGTGTTCAAATACGATAGGCTTTTCCATACCGGAAGAATTTAACATGGTCAAAAATAAAAATATTTTTAGAAAAGAAACACAATAAAGCGTATCCTCGCTTTCAGTAACATTTTCTTAAATATTTCCGATTATAAATTAGTTATAACCATAATAATAAGAGGAAAGAAAGATGGAAAAAAAGCTTAGCCAAGGTCTCTCTCTGCAAATCCTAA
>JBNMLT010000187.1:0-2248 GCA_050874965.1 Alphaproteobacteria bacterium | reverse complement strand
GCAAAAATAGCTTTATCTAAAACGGCGGTTGAATAAAAATATTTTTGTTGGCTCATTTGCTGGCGCTTTAACATGTTTAACTGGGCTAATTTATTTAAATGTTTATATCGAAGATAAAATAAAACGGCTTCAAAGAACCCTCCGATAAAAAAGAGCAATCCAGCTAAAACGATAAAGAAAAAATATTTTTCAGACATTTACACTCTATTAGCAATTTTCAGTTTAAGATAACATAACACTAAATTATAAAGGAAAAAAATAAAATGGCTATTACAAAATTAACTTCTGACCAACTTTATCGCAAATGTGATCCGTCAAAATTTGATTTTAACACCACAGCCGATTTGGAAGAACGTTTGTCTGCTTTAGGACAGGACAGGGCAATCCATGCGGTTGAGTTGGGTATTCATATAAAATCACGCGGATATAATTTGTTTTGTCTTGGTCCAGAGGGAACCGGTAAAACCAGTCTGGTTAAACGTATTTTGGATAAAGAAGCGAAAAATCGTAAAACTCCGGATGATTGGGCTTATGTGTATAATTTTGACGAGCCTTATAAGCCGTTGGCCATGAGTTTTCCTGCAGGACAGGCTGCTGAATTTGCCAAAGATGTTGATGAATTGCTGGAAGAGTTGGCCGATTCTTTGCCGGAAATTATCGATTCAGAAGAGTATAAGGCAGCTTTGGGAATTATTCGTCAAAAATACAAAGCAAAAAAAGAAGAATACATAAATGTTTTGCAAAAAAAAGCCAAAGGTAAAAGGGTGTCTTTGCTTCACATGCAAATGGGGTTGGTTGTGGCGCCAATGAAAGATGGCGAAGTTTTGAGTCCAGATGCGTTTGAGCAATTGCCGGAAGAAGAGAAAAAACTGGTGATGGATGATTTGAACGCAATGCAAGAAGAAATTGAGAACGCCACTCAAGATTTGCCGCGCTGGGAAGAAAAACAAAAACATGAAATCACTGTATTGCGTGAAAAATTTGTGCGTTCGGCGGTCAAAGATCCGATAGACGCCCTACGTAAAAAGTATAAAAGCCAGCAACCATCCAGATTTTTAAAACAAATTCAAGATAATATTTTGAATAATATTGATGATTTTGTACCGACAGATAGTGATAGACAACCAGCACCGGCAGGAGCCGAGGAAGATCCGTTACAGCAATTGTTAAGCAAAATGAAACAGCCGGAAGAAGACAAGTTTGCTAAATTCAAGGTTAATGTCATTGTTAAAAATGTGCCAAATTCTGGTGCGCCGATAATTACGGTTGATTATCCGACGCAAGGTAATTTGGTTGGAAAAGTTGAGCGAATTCAACAATATGGCGCTTTATTGACTGATTTTACTTTAATTAAAGCCGGCGCTTTGCATCAGGCTAACGGAGGATTTTTGCTATTAGATGCGCGCAAAGTATTGGAGCAGCCATATGCTTGGGATTCACTGAAACGCGCCATAGCTTCTAAAAAAGTAAAAATAGAGGCTCCGTCAGAAGAAACAAGTTTTACAACCATTTCTCTGGATCCGGAACCAATTCCTTTGGATATCAAAGTTGTATTGACCGGAGATTTTGAAATTTATGAATTGTTGAGTGAAAGAGATCCTGATTTTCGTGATTTCTTCAAAGTTGAAGCTGATTTTGGCATGATTATGGATAGAAATGCCGAAAATGAAGTTGAATATGCCAAACTTATCGGCTCACTTTCCAAAAAGAAACAGCTGCGTTCGCTCAATCGTCAAGCTGTGGCGCGGGTGATTGAATACGCTTCTCGTTTGGCGGATGATGCCGGAAAATTGACCGCGCATATTTCATCCATTGGCGATTTGTTGCGCGAGGCTGATTATTGGGCGAGAGTTTCCAACTCAAAACAAATTGGCAAAAATCACATTGACCAAGCCATAGAAGCGCAAATTTATCGTTCGGACCGCATAAAAAAAGCCATGCTGGAAGAAATTGACAAAGGCACGATTCTAATGGATGTCAAAGGCGAGCGTGTGGGGCAGATTAACGGACTGGTGGTTTATGACTTTTCTCGCTATTCTTTTGGCAAGCCGGCGCGTATTACCACGCAAGTGCGCATAGGTAAGGGTGATTTTATGGATATTGAACGTGAAATTTCAATGAGCGGACCAATTCACACCAAAGGTGTTTTAATCTTAAAATCATTGATTTCTAATCGTTTTGCCAAACATTCGCCACTTTCTTTATCGGCATCCATTGTTTTTGAGCAATCGTATGGTGGAGTGGATGG
>JBNMLT010000186.1:0-2264 GCA_050874965.1 Alphaproteobacteria bacterium | reverse complement strand
GTATTTCCGGTTTTGGCAATTCTGAAGGCGGGGTGATTATTTGGGGCGTGGAATGTTCTCGCGATTGTGAAGTCGGCGATGTGGCAAAGAGCAAAGTTAAAGTTCATAATGTGCATCGTTTTATGAGTTGGGTGGAAAACGCCATATCCGGATGCACAATCCCAAGCCACAACAAAGTGCGCAATCATATCATTGCTTGTGATAAGAATGGAGACGGCTATTTAGCGACCTATATCCCAAAATCGGATTTAGCCCCACTGATGACCACAATCGGTAGTCATATTTACATTCGTTCCGGTTCCAACAATGTACCGGCTCCATATTCGGTGATTGCCGGAATGTTTGGCCGACAGCCTCAACCAAATGTCGAACTGATGATTGAAAATCGTAAGTTGGAAATTATACAAAACGACGAGGCGGAAATTCTATATCTGAAAAGTAAAAAAGGCAAAGCCGTGCGCAAATATGTCAAAGTTTCGTTTGATGTCTTTTGCAAAAATGAAAGCAATGTGATTGCCAGCGAACTTTATTTGACATGCACCACCGAAAATTATGGCGGCGTTAATAACAAAGTGCGTTTTTTGGACTATAATCAGATGTATGCGATTCAAGGAATAGCGGGGCATTTGAACTTGATAACCAAGCCGGAATTGCGTCTGCCGCCGCGCGGAATTTTGAAATTTACAAGGATTGAGATAATTTTGTCATCTCTGGTTGAAGGTGATTTGTTGCTTGACGGCGTGGTTGGGGCAGAGCGCGCCGCGCCGAAATCGTTTAGAATAAGCGGGCTGAAAAATAATTTACGTTCTTTTGTGGCTAAGGCTTTGCGGACAAATGAAGAAAGTAACGAGTGGCTTATTAATGAATTTTTTAACGAGTTTTTACGAAAAGTGGAATAAATGACGGCGAGAGTTGAAATTTTTACGGACGGAGCGTGTTCCGGTAACCCCGGAGTGGGCGGTTGGGGCGCAATTTTACGCTACAAAGATATTGAAAAAGAGTTAAGCGGCGGGGAAGAAAACACCACCAACAATCGTATGGAACTGATGGCTGTGATTATGGCGTTGAGCGCGCTTAAAACCAATTGCAATATTTCACTCTATACCGACAGCAAATATGTTATGAACGGCATTACCGAATGGTTGGCAAATTGGAAACGCAACAACTGGCACACGTCAAACAAAAAACAGTCAGTTAAAAATGTGGATTTATGGCAACGTTTGGATGAATTGACGCAACAACATGAAATTCGCTGGCTATGGGTGAAGGGACATAATGGACATCCTGAAAATGAACGTTGCGACGCTTTGGCTCGTGGTGAAGTTGCCAAAATTAAAGATAAGTCAAACAACGATATGTAAAAATTTGCATTATTTAATATTTGAATGGTTGACAAAAAAACATTTTGGCGTTAACATTTATATGTTTTATAAATAATTTAAATATTTTTGTGCTATGGCAACTGTTGTTTCCGTTGTAGAGTCTGCTTTGGCTCTTATTGTTTTAGTGTCATTTGGCATTATTGCCATGTGGTATATATTAAGAAAAAAACACATCAAAGAAATGATGTGAGACAGCATGCTAAGAAAACGAGATTTTTGACTAATGGCCAAAAACCTCGTTTTTTTTGTGTTGATTATATTAGGAATGAATTTAGGCGACAAAATTAAATTTTTGTAAAATATTATGAAACAAAAATTGGTCTTTTTTTAACAAATTAAAATAATATTTGACATAAATTGCAAAGTTTTATAGCTTTATCTCTAGATAAAGGAGGCTTTATCTAGGGCGTCGAAAACCCTTTCAAATAATAACTAGTCGCTTTTGTGCATAAGCGACTTTAAATAGTTTATGCCGACTTCTGTTCTATTGGACGGATGTCGGCTAAATAAGGCTATATGCTGAATAAGCCGAGCCGTTTTATATTTAGTTATTATTTGAACGGTTTTCGAACATCCGCCCGCTTAAAGCGGGTTTTGTTTTGTATAACAATAAACGGAGTTGGAAATATGTTCAATAATTTGAAAAGAAAAATAATGTTTTGCTTAGATAAGGTCATTCTCGGATTTATCCCGAGAATCTATGCAAAAAACTCTCCTTTATTGGATACTCGGGTCAAGCCCGAGTATGACGGAAAGGGAGGGTCTGACATTTCTACGCCCGAGGATGACTATAAAGTCATGCAGTGCGGTCGTTCTATGATTGAAATGCTTGGTGTATTGGCCATCATCGGGGTGTTGTCCGTCGGAGGTATTACCGGATAC
>JBNMLT010000185.1:0-2325 GCA_050874965.1 Alphaproteobacteria bacterium | reverse complement strand
TTGCCGGCATAACCCGTAAGCAAGTTGCCTTAGACGTTGGTATGTCTGTCTTTTCGCTTTACAACTACATCAATCAAACTCCGGAACTTAAACAAGCGTTGAGGATGAAAAAATGATACCTAAAATTATACATTTTTGTTGGTTTGGTGGTGCGCCTAAAAGCGAAGTGATAGAAAAATGCATGCAAAGTTGGCGCAACTTTTTACCAGATTATGAAATTAAAGAGTGGAATGAAGATAATTTCCCTTTATTGCAAACAAATTCTTATGTTCAAGAAGCATATAAGGCGAAAAAATGGGCGTTTGTGGCCGATGTGTGCCGCCTATATGCGTTGGCGCAAGAGGGTGGAATTTATTTTGACACGGATGTTGAAGTCAGAAAAAGTTTTGATGAATTTTTACAATTGGATTTTTTCATCGGTTCTGAGCAACATGGAACTTTTCAAGGCATCGGAACCGGTGTAATCGGCGCGGAGAAAAACAACAAAATCATCAAAAATATGTTGGCTTTATATAATGATTTACACTTTGTAAAAGCTGATGGAAGCTATGATTTGTTACCAAACACTACCAGATTGATTCCGATTGTGACGCAAAACGGAAAGTATGATTTTTATACGGAAACGCAGCCAATCGAAATTGGTAAAAAAGCTAAAATTTATCCGATAAACTATTTTTGCGTGGACACGGTGGAAAGCTATGCCGTACACCATTTTGAAGCCAGTTGGGTGGAAGATTACAAACTGCGCAATGCATGGCATTTGCCTCTGGGGAATACTTATCGCCTTAGTCTTTATCGCTACAAGAAGATGAAAAAAAATGCGGTTTTTTCCTATCCATATACTTTGTTCAAAAAACTTTTTGAACTCAATTATTCTAAAAAATGGAAAATCCTACTAGAAGTGGAAAAGGCAAATTATTATCGCCGTAGAGAAAAATATAAGCTTGATTGGAAAATTGAAAAATATTATAAAATTTGCAATAAATCTTCATCGTTTTATTTAAAAGTTGCTTATTATTCGCTGAAATCCTCCTTAAAAAGCTTAAAGTTTTCTAATAATTTTGGCAGTGATGACAATATTTTGCATATTAACATAAAGCTTGCTGGTGGTTTAGGTGATATGATAATTGCGCTAAACTATTTGCAACAATTATTGCAAAAATTTTCAGCGCCAATTGAAGTTTCCATTATTGTTTCAGAGGTGTTCAAACAGCCAGTTCTTTGTTTGTTAGAGGGGCATTCTTTTGTAAATAATGTATTTTCTGATAAAGAAAAACAACCAAAATGCGATGTTTCTGTTGTGTTGGTTCGTGTGCCAGTTTTAGAATTCGCTGATTTGCAAAAGGTGGAAAATTTTGATGTAAATTTGTTAGAGTGGCTCAAAAAAATAATCAATTTTGCTCAAAATTATGATTATATGTTGAAGGCTGGAACAGTTAGTGATAGCACTTTAGAACGATATAGTCTTTTGCAAAATCGTAAACGTTTAAGCCAAGCGGATATTGAAAATTTTGTTAAACCTATATCGAAATTTAGAATAAATTTATCTGAAAATAAAACAGAAATTTGGCAAAAATTTAAGTTAACTCCAAAATATATAACTGTTCAAAGAGGCGTGGGAAAGGCGGATAATCTTAATTCTAATTCAACACGCTGTTGGTCTGTTGAAAATTATAACAAACTTATAAAATTACTAAAAAATGATTTTCCTGATTATCAAATTGTGCAAATTGGAGATGAAAGTTGCACAGTGTTGGAAAATACTGATTTAAATTTGTGTGGTAAAACTTCCTTTGCTGAAATGTTGGTAATTTTGGCTAATGCGAAAATTCATATTGATGGCGAATGTGGCATGGTTCATTTGCGGCATTTTTTAAGCGCCAAGCCGTCCGTGGTTTTATTTGGGCCGACAAATGAAGATTTTTACGGTTATTCTGAAAATATAAACATTTCTGCTCGTCCGTGCGGTTTACCTTGTGAATGGCTAAACTCAAAATGGAGAGAGAGCTGCCTGTTTAGTGGGGCAAAACCATTATGTCAACAATTACTTACACCACAAAATGTATATGAAAATATGAAAGGAATTTTGTAATGAAGTATTACTTTGAAAAACTTTAAAGACGAGTAGATAAATACAAAATTAAATATAAGAGCAAACCACGTAAAGCTGCCTTTAAACTATTTTGGTGGAATTTTAAATGTCTTTTTAAACGATATGAAATTACTGAGGAATATGCAAGAATAAAAATTAATAAAAATAAAAATCTTAATATAGCTTTTGTTTGTGGTGGTGGAATTGGTGATATTATCATAAGTGCATTATAT
>JBNMLT010000184.1:0-2334 GCA_050874965.1 Alphaproteobacteria bacterium | reverse complement strand
GAATTAATAATATGGTATTATGATACCGTATTATTAAAATGTTGAAAAATGTATGTTTTTTTTAGTTGACAACACATTTATATTGTGTATATTAACAACGAATTTAATAACATTTTTAACAAGAAAGAGATAAAAATGATTTCTACACATTCTACAAAACCTGCCGACATCGAAAGAAAATGGTATGTCGTTGATGCCAGCGGTGTTATTTTGGGCAGACTTTCTGCTGAAATCGCAAAGATTCTCCGCGGTAAAAATAAGCCTTATTTTGCACCAAATTTGGATTGCGGCGATTATGTTGTCGTTATTAACGCCGACAAAGTAAAATTAACTGGTAAAAAATTGACTGATAAACATTATTATCAACATACTGGTTTTATTGGTAGCGTAAAAGATACAACTGCTGGTAAAATTTTGAATAGCCGTTTCCCTGAAAGAGTTATTCAAAAGGCTGTTGAAAGAATGATTTCCCGTAATCCGTTGGGACGTCAAATGATGACAAAATTGAAAGTGTATGCTGGTGAAAACCATCCTCATACAGCACAAAATCCAATTGTTTTGGATATTGCTTCTCAAAACCCTAAAAATAAAAGGAGTGCTTTGTAATGGCTACTAAAAAAATTGAATCTTTGCAAGATATTAAATCTGCAACAGTTGCGGCTAGTGCAGAAGCTAAAGCTCCTCGCAAATCTGTAAAAGATAAAAAAGGTCGTTCTTATGCTACTGGTAAAAGAAAAGACGCTGTGGCAAGAGTTTGGGTTATGCCAGGAAAAGGCAACATTTCTATTAACGGCAAATCTATGGATGAATATTTTGCTCGTCCGGTTTTGAAAATGGTTATTAATCAGCCATTTGCCGTTGCTAATCGTGAAAATGAATTTGACGTTGTTTGCACAGTTAAAGGTGGTGGTTTGTCTGGTCAAGCCGGCGCTATCAAACATGGTATTGCTAAGGCTTTGAATGAATATGAGCCTGAGTTGAGAACAGTTTTGAAACAAGCTGGTTTCTTGACACGTGATGATCGTGTTGTTGAACGTAAGAAATATGGTAAAGCTAAAGCTCGTCGTTCTTACCAATTCAGCAAACGTTGATTTTATCAAAAATGTCAAAATTGCAAGGGTTGTGGATATTTTCACAATCCTTTTTTTGTGGTGACTTTATATATTTTATTTTTTTACATCAAAAATAACAAAGAAATTTTGTGAGGATAAATTTGTTAACTTTTTTAATGGAAAATCGATTTTAAGGCTTGTTTTTTGCCCATAGAAACGAATCATCTTTTTTATTTTGGGTATAAAAAGGAGAAAAAACTTTTTATTAAAGCGAATTTTTGCTATGTTTAGTCAGTTTAACAAGTTTTACAAATGAGGTATAAAGTGACTGAAGAAATTGAAAACACAGATGTCATTAAGTCTGATAACATTGCCCCGACTATGATTTCGGAGGAAATGCGCCGTTCATATCTGGATTATGCTATGAGCGTGATTGTGTCTCGTGCGTTGCCAGATGCTCGTGACGGTATGAAACCGGTGCACCGCCGTATTATTTACGGAATGTATGAAAATGGCTATGATTGCACAAAACCATATCGTAAATCAGCGCGTATCGTTGGTGATGTTATGGGTAAATATCACCCGCATGGTGATAGATCTATTTATGAGGCTATGGTGCGTATGGCCCAGCCGTTTTCAATGCGTTTGACGTTAGTCGACGGTCAAGGAAACTTTGGCTCTATGGATGGCGATGGCGCTGCTGCTATGCGTTATACCGAAGCCAGACTGGCAAAAGTTTCTTCTTGTTTAACGGATAACTTGGATGAAGATACGGTTGACTTTATGCCGAACTATGATGAATCTTTGCAAGAACCAACAGTTTTGCCGGCGCGTTTTCCTAACTTGCTGGTTAATGGTGGTAACGGTATTGCCGTGGGTATGGCCACTAATATTCCGCCGCACAATTTGGGTGAAGTTATTGACGCTTGCTGCGCGTATATTGATAATCCGGAAATCAGTATTGAAGATTTGGCTAATATTGTTCCGGGGCCAGATTTCCCGACAGGTGGTTTAATTCTAGGATACGGTGGCGCAAAACAGGCTTATTTGACCGGCCGTGGTTCGGTTATGATGCGCGCTAAATGCACCATTGAAGAAATTCGCAAAGATAAAGAAGCCATTATTGTGCATGAAGTTCCATATCAAGTTAACAAAGCCGCATTGGTTTCGCATATTGCCGAATTGGTTAAAGATAAAAAAGTTGAAGGTATTTCTGATATTCGCGATGAGTCCGATCGTCAGGGTGTGCGCATTGTCATTGAAATCAAACGTGATTTTCAGG
>JBNMLT010000183.1:0-2352 GCA_050874965.1 Alphaproteobacteria bacterium | reverse complement strand
GCCATCCGAAGAAAAAAGTTTAACATTTCCCGTAGCCGTCACAATATCTTTATTTTGGTCATAAACCAATTTATCCGTTTTCAAACGCATTTTATTATAATTTATTTCCACATCACCGGTGGCGGTAATCAATCCGGAACTTTCGTCATTTGTCAACTCATCGGCACTAAAATTTATGGCGCCATCTCCTTCAATATTTTCATCTTCCGCAAAATTTATATTGGTGATATTATGAGCCACTTCCATTGTTGCATGCGGTGATTTTTGCTCCTTACGCTGAATTTCTCCAGCTTCGTTAACGGCATAAGCTAAATTTCCGTCAAACATAAAAAGCGCCCATAAAGATATTTCTGCCGCGAACAAATATTTAATTTTCATAACGACGCTCCTTCATCCGAAAACGGCAAAAATAAAAAGGATTATAAAAGAACAAAAAATACAGACACACAAATAACGGTAATAAGCAATTCAAATACAATATTGGTAAAAAATATAACGAACGCCCTGCTAAATTTGTTAAAGCCAAATCCCCGCCTAAAATTACGGTCATACACAAGACCTCAATGCCAACTATTTTGGTCTGTCCACGACGATTAAATGTTCCAGACACCAGTCCAACACACGCCAACAAGGCAAAAACAATGTTATATAGCGGATATAATATTCGGCGGTTTCCTTCCACAATATTTTTGCGAGCTTCATGAGAATCAAGCGTTTTATCTTTTCCAGATTCCAATAATTCCAACATAGATTTTTCCCGAACCGTTTGATTTTTTTTCTTTTTATTTTCCACATTATTAAATTCGGCGGAATAGCGCGAAAAAGACAACGTGCTAAATTTGTAATCTTTTGTATTAATTTCTTGTCGCACACCATTAATAAACAAAATTCTCGGCCCTTTTTCTGTTTGAATAACCCGTCCTTTTTCTGCGGTTAGCGTTACTTTAACATCCGGCTTGCTTTCATCGCTCACAAAAATTCCACTCACGGAGCCATCATCTTCATGTTTGTCAATAAAAACAGTAATACCGTTTTGCAATGTTGTAAATTCACCTTCTCGGAATATCATTTGTGTCAAATTATTTTTGACACGCCATTCCAAATCGCGAAATTTAGATTCAGCCGTAGGAATTCCCCAATTCATCACAAAAACATTAAACAAGGACAAGAGTATTCCCATAAAAACGGCGGCTTTTGCGTTTTGCCACGGACTAACACCGGCAGCCTGCATCACAACCAATTCTCTGTCTGCAATAAGTCTGTTGTATACAAACAATACGGTCACAAAAGCTGCGACCGGAGATAATATATTAAAAATCCGCGGCATCAAAAGTGAGGTCATTTCTGCAAACAAATAAACAGGCAATCCCTGTCTTGTCACCATTTCAACAAACTTCAGCGACTGCGTTAGCCACAACATGGCCAGCAGGGAGAAAGAAACCAGCAGAAATCCGATAAATATCTGCTTAAAAATATAAACATTCCATATTTTCATGCGCAAAAGTATAAAGCTATTTTATCAGTAATAAATAACAATTTATCTGATATACCATTTATTTTATAACGTCAAACAAAAAAAGTCCGCACACAAGGCAGACTTTTGCATTTTTGAAAAATATCCTTATTCTTTTTTATCTTTTGGAGTGTTAGCGCCGCCTTTAGTCACCACGACCATGGCCTCTCGCAAAATACGGTCATTTAATGTATAGCCCGCTTGCAATTCTGCAATAATTGTTCCGGCTGGTTTTTCCAAATCCTCCACCTCTTGAACTACACGTTCAAAATTAGGGTCAAAAACTTTGTTTAAGCTTTCCATTTTTTTTATGCCGAATTTATGAAATACTTTTGTCAACTCATTTTGGGTGAGTTCAACACCCTTGATAAACGCGCTACACTGTGATTTTGTTTCATCACCTGCTGCGCTTAAGGCTCTTTGCAAATTATCGGCGACACCCAATAATTCTTTTGCAAAAGAAGAAATCGCAAATTTAGAATTTTTTTCAATTTCCTGCTGGCAGCGCTTTTTAGTATTTTCAGCCTCGGCATACGCGCGCAAAAAAGAATCTTTTAACTTTTGATTTTCTTCCTTCAGCTGTTCAATTTCATTTATACCTTCTGAGTTTTGCACATTTTCAGAAGCTTTTTCTACTGTCTCATTTTCTTTTTCTGATTGGGTGGAATTTTTTTCTTTTTTATCAGTCATTCTAACGTCCTCTTTAATTTTCTCTGACAAACATCTATATAGAACTTAGTGGTTAAACGTAAACAAGTCAAGAGCGGAAGTTCTTTTTCTATTGAAGCTTTTATTTTTCATGATATACTATGCGGTATATTATAAATAGTGAGTAATTG
>JBNMLT010000182.1:0-2357 GCA_050874965.1 Alphaproteobacteria bacterium | reverse complement strand
TTCTTTTACTTTTTCATCTTCAGCTTGCTGTGTAATCACACTTTCTGGAACATCCTTAAATTCTGAATAATATTCAGGGTTTTTAGAATCAATATAGTCAAAATTATTGCTACAACCATTTCCTTTGCTGATGATTTTACTATTTTTCATTTCCACTTTTTCACCATCCGTCGAGCAAGAAACAACATCATACTGCAAATTATCAAACAATAAGAAACACTTATCTGTATTAACACTTCCTTCAAAGCTTTTTTGCGAATGAGGCGCAATATCGTTCATTTTCATTTCTGCGGACACAACTGTTGTGGCGTCATCGCCGGAATTTATTTTTATTTTTTGCCCTTCAATAGCGTATTTTGAAGAAATATTATCTTGCCAATTTAAATTCAATTTAGCTTCACGAACACCTTTATCCATGCGGTTAAACGCGGTAACAACAAAATTACATTTATTAATCAAGCCATCTTTATCAGCAATGGGCTTAATATTTTCAATACGGAAAATAATTGCACCAGTCTCCGAAGAAGCTTCTTTTTTTTCTGCCGCTGAAACAGAAGATGCTACAAAGGACACCATCAACAAGGCGGTTCCTGATAACAAAATTTTATTAAATCTGCACATTTTTTTACTCCAACGTATTAAACTATGGCTTTATTATATTTCTTTATTCTTTAATTTTTCTTAATTTTTTCAACTTTACGCATCTTCAGTCAATTTCCTCTGCAAGCGAAGCAAATCACTCCACGCCTTCGCCTTTTGCTGAGGTGTGCGCAACAAATATGCCGGATGAAAGCTGGATAAAGTTGGTATCACCTTTCCTTCTGCCGTAACATAGTCTATGATGTGTCCGCGCAAATGAGAAATGCTTTCAGCGTTATTCAGCACCGCGTTAGCAGCGCTTCCCCCCAACAAAAAAATGCATTTAGGATCAACCAATTCAATTTGACGCTGTAAAAACGGCAAACAGACCGCAACTTCGCCATCGGTTGGTGTTCTGTTTCCTGGTGGACGCCATGGCAAAACATTTGTTATATAACAAGCATCACGGTCAATCCCAATGGCTGACAGCATTTTAGTTAGCAATTGTCCACTGCGGCCGACAAAAGGCAGTCCTTGCATATCTTCATCTGCTCCCGGAGCCTCTCCAATCAGCATCACTTTCGCGGTAGGAGAGCCATAGCCAAAAACTGTTGAATTTGCCGAAAACTTTAAGGAGCATCCCTCAAATTTTTCCATAATTGCTTTTAATTCTAACAAAGAATTTGCGGTCGCGCATAGTTCCCGCGCATTATTACACGCACTGTTGCTTGTTTGAGCCAGCAATGTTGTCGCCGGCCGTTGCGGCACAGAAACAGGAGAAACAGCTGGAATATTTTTTTCCGGTTGGTTTATATCTTTCGTTAAGGCGCTGATCGGCTGAGCGTCGCATATTTCATCAACACCGCCAAGCATATACCAACGCAATATTTCTTCCATATTCTCCAAAATTTTTCTCCCTCCGTTTAATTATATTCTAAAATACTTTTTTTGCAATAATGAAAGACTCTTTACACATTACTAATAAATTCTATATATTATATGTATGATTTATGCTTTAGGATAAAAGGTAATGAAAAACGTTATGAAAAAAACAATATGCGCTATTATATTAATTTCTGCCGCGGTGTTGGCTTGTTCCAGAAATATTTTTGATTCAAATAATTCTTTAGGACAATTGCACGCTGTTTTTGATAAAGACGGTTATTGGAAAACACCAAATTTTCGCGTTAAATTAAGTAAAGACGGTAACGTTGCCTATTATGGTTCAAACTCCTTATATGGGGCTTATTTAGCCGGCCGCGTCGCGCACATGCGACATGATTTTGACACAGCTACCGAATATTATAAAATCGTTTTGGAAAAAGACCAAAACAACCCAAGCATCAATCGTTATGCCTACGCCTTATTAACATCGCTAGGCAACTTAAACGAAGCGGCAATATATGCTCAACAAGAAATTGACAGCAGCCAATCTGACAACAGTCTTGCGCCGCTTATTATAGCTATTCACGATTTTGGTCAATCAGACTATGCCAAAGTTCGGCAAGATATCAAACCGTTAAACAAACAAGATGTCTATAAAACAATTATTAATCCATTTATTGAAGCTTGGAGCTACGCCGGTGATAAAGACGAGCAGAAAGCCATATCCAGCCTCAATAAAATGGTTAAAGAACAACCTCTTGACACGCTATATCTTTTTCACAAGGGGATGATTTATGATTATTTAGGTAACAAAGAAAAAGCCGCCGAATGTTTTGCGGACATTATAAAAAATCATCCACAAGAGGTTACGTATCGAATTTTAGAGGTTATTA
>JBNMLT010000181.1:0-2371 GCA_050874965.1 Alphaproteobacteria bacterium | reverse complement strand
TGTTTAATTATTAAATTTTATTTTTATGACTTGCAGTAACGTATCTTCAGGAAGTTTTGTAAAACACGTTTGCGTGGCCGAAAACGAACTCAGGCAAATTGCCGTAACTTATGATTGGGGAAAGCTTCACACTTTTTGTCAATCTCCGCAAAAGCTTACTTTACCAGCTTTTCAAAAATTACTGGACTTTTTTGTGCTGGCTTCGGAATCGCGACAACTCGCAATTGTTTCGGACGCTATTTTGGATTTTGTTTTTTCTGACCGCATTTTGCCCCAAGACATTAAATCAGCCAAGCAAGTGCGTCAGTGGAATAAAATTTTGGAAAGCTTCATTTTGCTCTCCAAAAACGCCGTGGCTGAAAACAAAGATCTTTGCGAAGATCTAATTTTTGGCTGGTGGAAAAATGTTTCCCAAAAGCACCGCGACAGCACGGATGTTTTTTCGCTGATGGGACATGCCCCCATTTCGGAAAGCACCCCTTGGAAAGGCGTTTTTCCACGCAGAGTTTTGTTCAAGAACAAAATGTATCGGCAGTTGCTTCACAGCGGAGAAATATCATACCTCCTCATCAAAGGCAAAGCCGATTACATTATTGAACATTTATGCCCTGTCCAGCTTGGCAAAAAACAGCAAAAACTCAATAACGCTGTTTATGCCATTGCCGCCAAAGTTCCGGTAAAGGAATTAAGCAAGTATCTGGAAGGAAAAACCATGGTGCGCGGACTTCATTTTTTTGCCGTCCATCCCGATGGGTTGAAATGCTTGATCGGCGCCGATTATTTTGGTGCAATTGCGCAAATGGCCAATGACTTTAAGGCTCGGTTGGCGGAGTACCCCGAAACTTTTGCTCTGAAGTTTAAAAAACAAGAGTATCAAACGATGCTCAGTTACGCTTTGGATTTTTAATTTATCCACGAAAAAACTCGGTTTTTAATAAAACCGAGTTTTTTCTATTTACTCCTTAAAACTGTTTCGCATAAAATCAATTTCTTGAGCGTAACCGGCTAAATCGTTCGGTGTTTCTAAAACAAACGGCAAATTTTTTAACGCCGGATAATTAACAAAACGCACCAGCGCTTCTTTTCCAATCAATCCCTCGCCTATTTTGGCGTGCCTATCTTTGTTTGAACCAAGTGGCATCATGCTGTCATTTAAATGCACGGCTTTCAGATGTTCCAGCCCGATAACCTTATCAAAGTTGGCCATTACGCCATCCAAATCATTCACCAAATCATATCCGGCGGCAAACACATGACAAGTATCCAAACAAACGCCAACTTTCTCTTTCAGCTTGACACCGGCTCTAATTTCGGCCAACTCCTCGAAAGATCGTCCAATCTCCGAACCTTTTCCGGACATGGTTTCCAACAGAACAATTGTGGTTTGCTCCGGCGTCAAAATCCGATTCAGCAAATCAATAATCATGGCTATGCCAACGCTGCTGCCCTGCCCCACATGCGACCCTGGGTGAAAATTATAGTAGTTGTTTGGAATATGTTCCATGCGTTTTAAATCGTCAGCAAACACCATTTCGGCAAACTCGCGGGTTTTAGGATTATCCGAGCAAGGATTAAGCGTGTATGGCGCATGAGCAACCACTGGCGCAAAATAATGTTCTTTTGCCAATTTGCAAAATTTTTCCACATCACACTCTGAAATATCTTTCGCCTTGCCGCCTTGTGGATTCCGTGTAAAAAATTGAAATGTGTCAGCTTTAATCGACAGAGCTTCTCGCCCTATATGTTCAAAACCTTTGGATATTGACAAATGGCAACCTATATGCAGCATAAAAATCTCCTTATCTTTTATTTTTTTATTAAAATAAATCCAAATATTTTGTGACGCAAGAATCTTTTTTAATGATTGACTTTTTGTCAAAAAAAATCTACCTTACTTATATAATTTTTATTTTTCTGTTTATTATGAATAATGACTTGCAAAAGCAATTTGCCATATTTATGGCGTATTTGTCAGAACATCGTCTGGAATCTCTTTCTGATGCGAATCTGGACAATTTATTCCAGAAAGCAAACCTGTTTTTGCTTCAATTCTGCCAACAAAACGGGGAAGAACGTAACACGGCTCATCATTATGTTAAACAACTGCTCCAAGAAATGTTACGGCGCAAATTGTCGCCAAGATTTTTGTTGTTGGCTTTTGACGGTGACGCCAATTTGGTTATTGGGAAAGAGGAAGTTGTCGCAATTTTCACAGCCTATGATTTTGACAAAAGGTTGGAATTGTTGGATTCTTTAACAGAACGTTGCCGAAATGACGCTCAGAGGCACACCTTGATAAACATTGCCATTGAGGTTACCAGCAACGAACGCTGAACATTAAAAAAAACGACCTTAATCAGGTCGTTTTTTG
>JBNMLT010000180.1:0-2373 GCA_050874965.1 Alphaproteobacteria bacterium | reverse complement strand
TACGCTGTTGAACTCGTGTTTCAAAATGCCGACTTAGAATTTAATTGCTTAAAAACAATCATCATTTCATTTTGAACACTCTTTATTTATGTCGTTTTTTCTCCTTTTCAAGACAACCCAATCTAATTTTTTAGAAAAATAATCTTTAATAAAAAAATATTGACAAACCTATGTCTTTATGCTATTAGACGTATGTCTTAATTGTTCATGGGGGTATAGCTCAGCTGGGAGAGCGCTTGCATGGCATGCAAGAGGTCAGCGGTTCGATCCCGCTTACCTCCACCAATTTACAAAAACCGAAGATGTATGTCTTCGGTTTTTTGATATATACTTTATTATGATTGCTTATCTTTATAAAATTTTCATTAATTCATTAAAGTTATCACCATTAAATAAAAAATTCTTTCCGACACCGGCTTTTTTTCCTGCTTCAACATCACGTTCTTTATCACCGATGGAAACAGATTTTTGCATCTCAATATTATATTTGTCTTGAGCTTCAATAAACATACCGCATTCTGGCTTGCGTCTGTTTCCACTCAATTCCGGACAATAAAACACATCAGTAATTTTTATGTTATGTTTAGCAAATTCGGCAATCATATAACTATTTAATTTAGCAAAATCCTGTTCGCTGAAATATCCACGGGCAATACCAGATTGATTGGTTATTACAATAATCAAATAGCCCATATCTTGCGCCTTTTGACAAAGTTCAAAAATTCCGTCAATAAACTCAAATTTTTCTGGCTGAAAAACATAGCCATAATCAACGTTGATTGTGCCATCCCTATCTAAAAACAGAGCTTTAACCATAAATATTTCTCTCTATCAAGTCGCAAATCAAATGCCCGATGGCAATGTGCATTTCTTGAATATGCGCCGATGTATCAGCCGGAACCGGCAAAGCGTAATCCGACATATCTTTCATCATACCACCTTTGCGCCCCACCAGTGCCACGGTGGCAATACCTTTTTTCTTAGCCGTTTCAAATGCCAAAACCACATTTTTAGAATTGCCACTAGTGGATAGTCCAATTAAAACATCTCCAGATTGTCCTACACCTTCCAACTGGCGCGAAAAAACAACATCATAACCATAATCATTGCCGATAGCCGTCAAGTTAGAGGTATCCACCGTCAAAGAAATTGAATTCATTGCCGGACGTTCCAATTTATAGCGTCCCACCAATTCAGCTGCCAAATGCTGAGATTGCGCCGCCGAACCACCGTTACCGCAAAAAATAATTTTATGTCCATTGCGGATAGCATTGGTGCAAACATCCGCCACTTGAGCCATTATCGGAGCTAATGTTTTAAGTTCCACTACATCGGCAGATAATTCATCTAACTGATTTTCAATATATTTTTGCATATTTTATCCTTTCATTTTTGCCGCTAAATTAGAAGTTGAATAACCTTCCAAACGTTGTAGTACTATTGGTTTTCCACCGTATGACAAAACAAATTGAGCTTCCGGCCATTTTTCAATTGGGTATCCTTCTTTGGCTATCACATCAGGACGCAGAGTATCAACAATCTTCATCGGCACATCATCATCAAAGACTATAACGAAATCTACAAATTCCAACGAAGCCAAAAGCATAGCGCGTGTTTTTTCATCTTGTATCGGACGATTTTCACCTTTATGACGTTTAACACAAGCATCTGAGTTCATAGCCACAAACAGCACATCACAATGTTTTTTAGCCTCAATAAACGAATGCAGATGTCCCAAATGACAGCAATCAAAACAACCGTTGGTAAAACCGATAATTTTATTTTGTTTGCGTAATTCTGCCACAATTTTTTGGGCTTGTTCCAGCGTAACAACTTTACGCTTTTGCGGCCAATTATTATCCGCGGTTTCTCGACACGACAAAGCATTGCGCATTTCTTCAGCAGAAACAGTGGCTGTTCCTAATTTGCCCACAACAATTCCAGAGGCTGTATTGGCGAGTTTCAAGGCATCTTTGATAGGCGTGTCACACCCCAGCGAAGCTCCTAAAGTTGCTAACGCCGTGTCTCCGGCGCCGGAAACATCAAACACTTCTTTGGCTTCGGTCGGCACCTGCTGAATATCGTCGGCATCATCGGCGCCAATGTGCAACATTCCATATTCACTCAGGGTGATTATCAAATTTTTTATGCCGTATTTAGCAAATAAAAACTCCGCGCCTTGTTTCGCTTGAGCTAAAAAGTCAGAAGATTGCGGATTATACTTGCGTCCGGTTGCTTCTGAAAATTCTTTTAAATTTGGTTTTACTAAAGTTGCTCCGGCATATTTAGAATAATCCGAACCTTTAGGATCTATAATGATTTTTTTATTTTGTTCACGGCAAATTTCCACAATCATTTGAGTGGTTACAGGTG
>JBNMLT010000179.1:0-2389 GCA_050874965.1 Alphaproteobacteria bacterium | reverse complement strand
CATTATGTTCCATAAAAACATCTAACACGCCGGCCGTATATATGGCACGCTGGGCGCCGCCTTCTAAAATCAAACCTGTTTTCATTATTCCCCGCAAGAAATTAATTCTGACGATCCAATTGCCTGAATAGCCTTTTTCTGACCATTCACAAGACAATAACCTTTATCAAAATAGCCATCTTTATAATTTAATCGTCCTTTTAATTTGCCTTTTAGCGTATAGTATTCAACACGACCATGCAATTTTCCATTTTTATATTCGGCTAAAGATTTAATTGTTCTATTTTCATAATAAAAACGTTCCACGCCATTTTTTTGCCCATCTTTATAATAAGTTTTACTGACAAATTTTCCATTTTTATCCCAAACGGTTGTTAATCCGCTGAGTTTTCCGTTTTTATAATTTTCCGTTGTGATTCCCTCTTCCGAGCGACGAGAAACTTTTCCGGTCAAAGGCTGACCGGAAAGATTTTCACAATAACCGCCATCTTCCGTGCAATTTAGATCTTCAGCCGTTAAAACTTTTTGCTTAGCCGCTGAAACGTTGGCTAAAAAAAGCATTCCCAGTATATATATATAAATTTTTTGCATATTTTCTCCTTGTTTTTAATATAATCAGACAAAAAATTAAGTCAATCCTTTTGCCTTGTTCTTACAAAAAACGCCTTTCCTTTTATTTAGGAAAGACGTTTTAGCGGATTTATCACAAACTAAAATTTATATTGGTATTGCAAAGCATACATATTGCTGTAACTTTTGTATTTGGCGTTTGTATCATGTTCATCAGAATTCCAAACTTTGCCATGCATCATAAACAAGTGTGCGTAACCCAAATCAAACTGGTGATTTCCGGTGGCATAACTTACGCCAAAAGAAGTCCATAAACGATCGGTATCCGGAATACGATTGGTACGGTAAGTGCTATTTGGCACCGGAGATTGATCCCAAGCCAAACCAGCACGCAAAGTCCAGTTATCGTTCAAATAATAATCTTGTCCCAAAGCAAAATTCCAAGCATCTTTCCAACGGTAGTCAACGTCTAAATTTGATCTCATTGGATTGTTTGAATTGGCTGGAAAAACATAAAAACGATGCCATTGCGTGTATTTTATGGTTGCAGTTGTTCCCCATTTTTCACCAAATTTATGATAACCAGACAAAATCCAGCTTGCCGGCAATTCAGGTTCAGACACAGAGTCATATCTATTCATCAATTCACCCATTGGCGAATAAATGGTTATATCGTGATCACCTGTGGTGCGCTGTGTGCTTTTGAAACGATAAGACAAGCCAATGCGAGTATCTTCATCAAATTCATACATGGCACCAAGATTCATGGTTGTCGTCCAACCGGAAACCTTAAAATCACTATACGCCGGCATAGTCCCCACTTTTGCATTTGAGGTCAAAGATCCTTTGATATAGCGCAAAACACCGCTTACACCCAAAGACAGGTGATTATTCAATTTATAGGCAGCAGAAAGGTTGGTATCCACAACTTCCAATTCAGAGCGACGCACACCATTGGTTCCTTCAGCCACAAAACTATCATTTTTGTAACGTGTGGCCAAGCCAAACGGCACATACACACCGGCGCCTAAAAACAGTTTGTCATTAACATTATACTGTCCAAACATACTTGGTAATGGGATCATAAAATCCATATCCGTTTTTTTACCGGCAGTATCCCCTATTCCGCGGATTTTTGAAGCCACTTCGGTCATAGTCAAACCGGCTTGCATGCCTGAACGCTTTACTAAAGTCATACCGGCCGGATTATAAGCCAAAGCGGAATAATCATCTCCCGCCACACCAATGCCGGCAAAGGCGCGCCCCAAGTTGGTTACTGAAAATTCATTTAATTGATAGCCGGACGCGTTGGCGTTGTTTATACTTGTCATAACAGCCAAAAGGGCGACAGCCGATATTTTTTTCATTAATTTTTCCTTTATAAATATTATTCCTGCGTTTTGTCTTATCATATTGTCCCAAAAGCGTAAAGGCACAATATTTTATGATTAGTGGTATCCCAAAGGATACTAATGTTTGTTTTGGGCAGTTGAACTGTAAATTTTGCGCTATTTTAATGTGGATAACTCATTTATTTTCCATTAATATCCGTATTTAACTAAAACTTAAGAAAAAAATATTATGTTGTTCTCCAGTGTTATTTTTATTAATTTACAGGATAAAACAAAATGGCTACAGTAAATGATACAGATTTTTCAGATATCTACATTATTCCAGATGGTACCGCCTATATATGGGGCAAAAAAACACCAAGTGGTTTAGTTCAAGTTCAACCCGATGACTATGACGAATTTTTACAAGAAGTTATGAATACATACGATGGCCATAATCCTAGTTATTTGGTAAAATTCAAAGGCTT
>JBNMLT010000178.1:0-2465 GCA_050874965.1 Alphaproteobacteria bacterium | reverse complement strand
ATTGAATATTATACATAATATCGTAGGAGACTGCAATAAAAAACACTCCCAATATTAAACCAGCCTTTCAATAGGTGTTTCGTTGGGAGTGTTTTGTAAAAAACTCAGTGATTGAGTTAAATATCCAGAGCTTTGCGATATGTGTCAACAACCAATTCTTGTTCATCACGATCAGCGGCGTTCATTTTGCGTAATTTTAAAACTGTCCTCATAGCCTTGACATCAAATCCGGCGGATTTTGCTTCGGCAAAAATATCGCGGATATCGCTTTGAATACCTTTTTTTTCTTCTTCCAAACGTTCAATGCGTTCAATCAGCGAGCGCAAACGATCAACGGCGACACCGCCGACTTCTGTTGTTACATTTTCTTCAGCCATTGTTTTTCTCCTATAAAAATTTTCTTTCCAGTTTGTAGCAAACAAAAACACTTTTGACAAGTGTAAATTTTTATCTAAATATTCTCTTTAAACTAACAAGTTTTTAACCTATATGGTATATAGTTATACGAAATTAATTTTTTAGAGGTGAAAACAATGCCAATAGATACACATACAAAAATTTTAGCAACCGTTGGTCCGGCCACAGCATCTGAGGAAATGTTGGAAAAATTGGTTCAGTCCGGCGTGGATGCTTTTCGTTTTAACTTTAGCCATGGCACGCATGAAGAACATGCCGAGCGTTATCAAACCGTGCGCAAGCTAGCCGAAAAGTATCACAGACATTTGACGGTTATTGCCGATATGCAAGGGCCAAAACTGAGAGTTGGAACATTTAAATCTGATAAAGTTTTGCTAAAAAACGGCAGTGTTTTTGTATTGGATATGAATGACGAGCCAGGGGATGAAACTCGGGTGATGCTTCCGCATAAAGAAATTTTTGAAGCGGTAAAAGCCGGAGACATGCTGTTATTGAATGATGGCAACATTGAATTAAAAGTTCTAAAAAAAGACGGTTACAGAATGGAAACCGAAGTGGTAGTGGGTGGCTATTTGTCCGCGCATAAAGGTGTGAACTTGCCCAATGTGAAATTGCCGATTTCCGCTATTACCGAAAAAGATAAAATAGATTTGCAATTTGCTCTTTCTTTGGGGGTGGACTGGGTTTGTCTTTCTTTTGTGCAAAGTGTGGAAGATGTTCGCATGGCGCGCAAGTTGATTGACGGCAAAGCATGGATTATTTCAAAATTGGAAAAGCCAAGCGCTATTGATGAACTTGACGATATTGTAAAGGAATCTGACGGAATTATGGTTGCTCGTGGTGATTTGGGGGTTGAATGCCCAATCCAGACAGTTCCTATTTTGCAAAAGCGCATTGTGAAAACTTGTCGAAAATATGCTAGACCGGTAATTGTGGCAACTCAGATGTTGGAGTCTATGATTGGAAACCCGACACCGACAAGAGCGGAAGTTTCGGATGTGGCCACCGCGGTTTATGATGGGGCAGATGCGGTTATGCTGTCGGCTGAAACGGCAACTGGAGCATATCCGGCAGAAACGGTTTCTATGATGCATAACATTATCATGCAGGTTGAAAACGATCGCACTTATTATTCATGTATTCAACGTGATAAAGATTTGTCCGGTTGTGAAGACATGGCCGACGCCATTACTTACGCCGCCAGCGAAATGTCAGATGTGCTTCCAAATGTTGCCGCTGTTGTTACTTATACGGCGTCTGGGTTTACGACCTTGTCCATGGCGCGAGAACGTCCTGATTTACCGATTTTGGCCGTGACTAATTCCTTGGAAGTGGCGCGTCGCATGGGAATTGTTTGGGGGGTTAAGAGCTTTGTTAAAAATGAAACCTTCCAAAATTTTAATGGAATGGAACAAACAGCGATTGATGTTGCGACAGAAAGCCATTTAGGCAAAAAAGGTGACTATTTGATTATTACCGCCGGATATCCAATCGGTCATAAAGGCATGACAAATTTGATACACACGGTTCAGATGTAGTTTAGCCTTGTCAGAATTGTAATATTTCCTTATGGACATCTTATCCATAAGGAAATATTTTTTTGCGCGTTAAAATATTTTTAGCGTACCGGAGATATGTTTGTTACAAAAATATGACAAATATTATCTATATTCCCGAAAAATCTTGCAAAACAAGGCTGTGGCTCAACGAGTGGCAGAGTTGCGCGGTGTTAAAACGGCTAATCATCAAAAGAAACCTGTCAATAACAATAAAACCGTTGAAAAAGGTCTTTTCAATCGTCTTAAAGACGCATTTTCACGTTAAGATGTTATTCTTTGTCCGTCGTTTCCGGTTCAATTTCATGATCGTCAATGGAATACCCCGTGGCGCGAATGGTGCGGATGTAGTCGGCGCCAAATTCGTTTAGGGATTTCCGTAAACGGCGGATATGCACGTCAACTGTTCGCATTTCAACATAAACGCTGTTTCCCCACACTTCTTTAAGCAAATCTTGACGCGAGAAAACGTGGCGGGGATTGGCCATTAAT